>JAJECC010000155.1 GCA_022822205.1 Rhodospirillales bacterium
CTGAATTTCCTGAAGTTCGTCTTGAAGGTGACCGAGCCGGGTTGGCCGCGCCGCCGGACCGGCAGGGCGATCGTGTCCTGCCAACGGCGCAGCGGGGAGTCGATCGCCAGCTCCACGCCGTCGAAATGGGTCACGAAAAACGGATTTACGTGGATGTGGTAGGGATGTACGCCGTTCGTGTTGTTTTGAACCGTCCATTCCTCCGACTCGCCCAGTTTCATGGTTTGCCGGACCTGGCCCGAATAGGCCTCTCCGCCGATCCGGAAACCCGGTCCGAACGTTACGGTTCTCGTTTTCAGTTCGCCATCGTCGAAACCCGGCAGTCCCGGTCCGGGGCCCGGCAGGGCGTCGTCCCCGGACCATTCATGGTCGACCGGGCGGCCCGCGATGCGGACCGCAAGTTGGACCGGTACGGTGTTCGTCAGGACGCCGTCCAAGTGGAGAAAATGGGCGAGAGAGCGCAGCGGCGAACCCGACGAATTAGGTTCCAGAAACGAGTAAATTTCCCAATGCGGACCGGGGGCACCGGAACATCCGGTGCCCCGATTTTTTCGCCGGCGCGTTCGCGGAGCTGGCGCGCATTGAATCCCGCGATGCCGGGTCCACACAAGGCGGAGCCGGGTAGTGGACGTACGCCCGGTTCAATTCGGACTTCGCCATCGCGACGGTTCAGCCGTGTCCCCAACTCGATTCGCGAATCCATTTGAGAAACGCCGTATCGAATTGCGGCCGTGCGCTGATGCGATCATACCAGCTCAAGACGTTTGGAAATGGGCTGAAGTCGAACTCGCCGATCTTCTGCGTTGTAATCGTCGGGGCCCAGGAAATATCCGCCAGGGTATATTTGCCGCCGACGATATAATCCGAACTGGAGAGAATGCCGTCCATCTCCTCGTAAATCTCGTTCATCAATCTGGTCGCCTCGGCGGCATCCTCTTCCGTGAGGCTTGATCCGGGCGCGCCGTGCTTTGCGTGAAATTCCAGGTGGGCGGGGTCGGTCTGCAGCTCCCGGTATCGATTATATTCTTCCTCCGATTTCTCCAGGATCCTGGCAACGCGTTTATAGTATTGGAGCGTCTTGATGCCCGGCAGATGAATCTCTCCGGATATTTTGAGCCAACGGTCGATTTTCGGCTGATCCTCGTCGGCAACCGCGCGAAACCCCGGTTCCGGAAATTGGTCCTCGAGATAGGCCAGTATGTCGTTTGATTCGACCACGACCGTCCCATCATGCACCAGCGCCGGCACCAAGCCTTTCGGATGAATGCCGAAATATTCTTCGCTGATGTTATCCTTGGCCTTCAGATTGATGTGATGACCCACCCAGGGAAGTTTCTTTTCCTCAAGCAGCAACCGGACCCGCGCCGAGCAATTTGACCGGTCCGCGTGGTAGAGATGGATACCTTCAAATTCCAGAACGGATTTGTTGGTCGGTTCAACGATAGGCATGGTTCTTACTCCTCCAGTGATCGGTTTATCGGCTCAGGCGGCATCCCCGCACGGTGTACGAGATCCAAGCAGCGCTTAGGCATCTTCCAGCACGAAGTCGGCGCCGCGGTCGGCGATCATCATTGTCGGCGCATTGGTGTTGCCGGAAATGACCGCCGGCATGACTGAACAATCGGCGACTCGCACGCCCTCGATGCCATTGACGCTTAGTCGCACATCGGCGACGGCGCTCTCGTCGCTGCCCATCCGGCAGGTGCCGGCGGGGTGATAGCTGGTTCGCGCCTGTTTCCTGATGGCGTCATCGAAGCTATTGGAACCGACGGCGACGGATACGTCGGGCGCCGGCCAAATCATCTCGCCCAACAAGTCCCTCAATTGGGGCTGGCCACAAATTTCCCGGGCGAACCGGACGCCTCTTCTCAGCGTGTCCAGGTCCTCTTCGGTCTGCAGAACCCTGGCCTCGAACTTCGGGTGGTCATCCGGGTTTCTTGTGGCCAGCACCAGCCGCCCCCGGGAGGTCGGGCGCATGGTCAATGGATGAAGATGCAGGGAGTGGTGCGGGAGAGGCCCCTGACCCGGCGCCCCGGGTGCAAATGGAGCGAAATTATACTGCACGTCGGGCCGGCCATCGCCATCGGTATCGACACAGGCGCCGGCCGCGAGCAAGTTGGAGGTGAGCAATCCACGGCGGAAAAGGAAATACTCGATACCATGCTTCAACGCGGCGAGGCCCTTGTCGGCATTGTGGTAACCGATGTTCTTTTTGAGTTTGTACGTGACCGGCGTTCCGACATGGTCGTGGTAGTTGGCGCCGACTTCCGGGGCATCATGGACAACGTCGATGCCGTGGCGGCCCAGTTCGGCGGCGGGTCCAACGCCGGAAAGCATCAGGAGTTTCGGACTTTGGAACGAACCGGCCGTCAGGATTATCTCCTTGCGGGCGCGGAGGATGGACTGTTGTCCGCCCTTTTCGATTTCGAGCGCCGTGGCCCGGCGTCCGGTGAACCGGATCTTGCCGGCAATGGTATTGGTCAGGACGGTAAGCTGCTCGCGGCCAAAAACCGGTTTGAGAAAACAGGTTGCCGCGGATTGCCGACGTCCCGCATGGGCCGTTGCCTGATACCAGCCGGCCCCCTCCTGCGTTTCGCCATTGAAATCATCGGACCACGGCACGCCGGCCGATTGCGCGGCCTCCAGCAGCATCTCATTGACGGGATGCTTGAATTCAGGACTTGCGACGACCAGCTGCCCTTCCTGACCATGAAAGGGTGCGCCGAGCTGAATGTTCTTTTCCTGCCGGATAAACACCGGCAGGACGTCGTCATACCGCCAACCCCCGCACCCATGAAGGTCGTCCCATTCATCGTAGTCGCGGGCCTGGCCACGCATGTAAATCATGGCATTGATCGAAGACCCGCCGCCGATGACACGGCCCTGGGGAACGGAGAACTGCCTCCCGTTCAGGGTATCATCCTGCTCGGAGAGAACCTCATCGATATCTTCGGATTGATGCGCCTTGAAGTACGTCGCCGGTATGTGGATCCATCGATTGTCGTCCATACGGCCGCGCTCGATCAGCGCGACGGAGAACCGGCCGTCCCGCACCAGACGGTTGGCGATGACGCAACCCGCCGAGCCGGCGCCCACGATAACGTAGTCGAATTTCAATTCCTCAGTCATGAAGACCACCTGTTCCCGGATCCCGGGCTTATCCGCCAAGAGCGGCTATCGCCCTGGAAGGCATTGACGGACATTGCCGCTCGGCACGCCTGCCGGATGCGGAACCCTGTTTGCTTGATCGCGAACCACCTGTTTCTATATAGTGAATGTAAATTCACGTTTATTTTAAGCGAATGTCAAGAAATTTGTCTTTTTCGAGGCATCGCAGATTACGCTCTCCGTATGAGAGGGTCGGCACATTGAAATACCAGGCACGAAGAAAAGAGGCGGCCGAATGGCCGCCCCCATAGTCCATGGAAAGTCGACTTAGTGTTTGCCGAGCTCCTTGAAGTATCTCGCCGCACCGGGATGGAATTTCATATTGAACTTGCGGGCAGCGAAATCGAGCGTGACCCTCTTCATATAAGGTGCACTCTTGCGAATTGAATCGATATTGCCCCAGAACGATTTCACCATGTTGTAGACATGATTCTCGTCCAGGTCGGACCGGACCGCTATGCCGAGCACGACATCGACCGTCCATATATCGGATTCATTTGTCTGTCCGTCCCCGTAGGCATCTTTCTTGACGACACCCCAAGTTTGACTCCCGCCCGGCACGTTAAAGATTTTTTTGACCGGCTCCGTGTTGACCTTTTCCGTTGGCCCCAGGAATCGGATCTTTTTGGTCGCGGAAACTTGCTGGAGTTGTGCGCACGGGTCGAGGCAACCGATTGTATAGACATCGAGTTGCCGGTCTTGGAAGCTTTGAAAGGCAGACTGAAAACCGGCATTGACCCGCTTAAAGTCCTTGCCTGATTTATAGCCGGTTACCGCTTCGACGAAATCGGTTGCCGTCCGCAATTGTCCGCCCCCTGGAGGGCCGAACCAGACCCGCTTGCCCTTAATGTCCATCAGGGTCTTGATTCCCGATTCGTCGAAGGTCGTGAAATGAAGGCCGCCGAGGGGAAACCAAAAGGCGACATTGACGTTCCTTGAGATTTTGGGAGCGTCTTTGGTCTTCCCGTACATCGCCTTACCCTTTTGCATATACAAGTAAAGCTGAGGCGAGGTAAGAGCGATATCCGACTTTCCGCGGCCGACATCGATCATGTGTTTGGCGGCTGCTCCCGTTGCGTCAACCGTAATTTCCACACCGTCCTGCGTCTTGTTTACGATGTTCGCAAACGTTGTCATTACGTTGTACATGGTTGAACCGGGAGCGACCGTATTCATCTTGAGCGTCTGCTTTTGAGCAAACGACGTGGCGGGACTTAGGGCCACCGCTGCCAGTGCAACGGCGGCAATGCCCGTTCGTTTAAGGTTTGTCATATTTCCTCCATTGTCAGGTTAAGCCTTGGCGCGTCGCACTACCGGCGCTGCGCCCGTCATTCGTTCAACTAAGAACGAAGCCAATATGACCGCGGCGCTAACGCCTGCGACCATTGCGTCCGGCACCAGGACGGATAGTCCTGCAACCATGCGAATAGATCTTTGATAGAAGCCGATACGGCCGAGCGAAAAGGCGCCGAGAGATGTCGATATCGCAGCGGTCGAGGCCAGGAATACGGCAATCGCCCATAACAGGCCGACCCAACTGAAATTCTCGAGGATGAGTACGCTCGGGTGGTAGATCATAATGAAGGGAATAAGGAACCCGGCGATCGCCAATCGGATTGAAGCAAACCCGGTCTCGATGGGTTCCGCCCCCGCAATTGGCGCCGCCGCGAACGCCGCAATCGCCACCGGCGGCGTGATGGCCGACAACACCCCGTAGTAGATGACGAACAAATGAACGGCCAGCAATGAAAGGCCAAGCTCACCAAGCACCGGACCGATGATCAGAACGATAATGAGGTAGGCTGCGCCGGTTGGGACGCCCATACCGAGAATCAGGCAGCCCAGCATAACGACGATAAGTGACAGAAATAGGTTGTCGCCCGCCAGGTCCGATATGACGGCGGCGAATTTGATTCCTATACCCGTCATATTGATGGCGCCAACCACAAACCCGATTGCCGCCACCACGATCATTATGCTGGCACTCGTTTTCCCGCCCCGGATAAAGGCCTTCACTATTTTTCGGGGCGAGCGAAAATCACGGTAGAGCACGAGCGATAGGATTAATGCCGTCACCATGCCCCAGAATCCCGCCTGTTGGGCGGTTCGCCCATCTAGGAGAAGAAATACGATGACTCCCAGCGGAACGAAGAATGACGAAGAGCGCAGCCAATCCATCAGTTCGAGTTTCGGCCGCTCATCGACCGGCACCGGTTCGATGCCCTGTTTGCGGGCCTCGAGCCAAACGACCGAGAAGAGGCTGACGTAGTAAAAGATCGCCGGGATTGCCGCGGCCACGATGATTTGTATGTATGGAATGCCGGTTACGTCGGCCATCAGGAAGGCTACGGCCCCCATGACGGGTGGCATGATCTGACCGCCTGTTGACGCGGTGGCCTCGACCGCTCCGGCAAAACGCGGCGAAAATCCCGTACGTTTGATCAACGGGATGGTAAAGACCCCCGTTGAAACGACATTGGCAACGGCTGCTCCGTTAATCGTTCCAAAGGTCGCGCTGCCGACAATGGCTGCGTGTGCGGGCCCACCCCGCAATCGCCCGGTCGCGGCAAAAGCAAACTTCAGCAGGGTAGCGCCGGCGCCGCTCGCCTCGAGCACCGCTCCGAACAATATGTAGACCAGCACGATTTGACCGACCACGGCGACAGGTCGACCGAACACGCCGTCGGTGCTGTACCAAAGTTTCTCCGAAATCGAGGACCACGTAATCTCAGGTGAATTGAAGGCGCCGGGTAGATGGTGTCCGAGGAGCGCATATGCGGCGGCAACGACCAGCACCAGAAATATGGGGAGCCCGAAATGCTTGAGCGTCAGATAGAATACCAGCGCGAAGCCGACGCATCCGATGATGAAATCGGTTGTTGTGAATTCGATGAAAACGTCAAGGTTCTGTTGAACCCGAGTGATCATGAAGTAGAAGACCACCGCAAGAGAAACCAACATCAGATAGTTGAAGAGGATGGACCCCCAACCGACGCCGTCGCGGAGGTCTTCCAATCTTTGACCGGAGAAGGCGAGCACGGAAACGACCATCGGAATCCCGGCGGTCCCAGCCAGAACAAGCGTGTCATCAAAGACCCCAAATCCGGCGATGTAGGTGGCCAGTCCCGCCAGGAACAGCGCCGTGGCATCCGACAACCAGCGACTAAGGGACAGAATCCTCAGTTTGACTTCCACGGACACTCTCCCTGGCCAACCCTTGTTGCAGACCGGCCGGTCTCGTCGAGGCGCGTCTGTGCCGAGTGAGTTGGCTCTGTGTAGACGATCATCTTCCCAAACGAATTCTTGAGCGCTTGGCGGGAGCGAATTGGCGGCAATCGGAATCGTGATCGTGGACCGGCCCGCGTTGCGCGCCCTGAACACGATTGCGCTTCCTTCAATTCGATCTCATTGGCTATTTTTTATAGTGAATGTAAATTCACGTTTATTTTTGTTTGATTGTCAAGTCCCGCGTCTCTACTCTTGAATAGGGGCTGCCGGACGGCTCCAAGTTGGAACCGCCGAAAACCCCCAACCGAAGGCTTGAATCTTGAACGCAAATCCTGTTGATCCAGACAAACCAGGGACGACATCGATCCAAGGCGTGAAACCCGCGACCCAACGCCGAAGCCGGGCCTTAAGAGATGCGCTGATCGAATGCGGCATAGATCTCCTCAACCGGATGGACCTCGATGAATTGACTATTCCCGCACTGACAAGCGCCGCCGGGTGCTCCACCGGGAGCTTCTACAAGCGGTTTGAAGATAAGGAACTCTATTTCCTGGTGCTCAGGGACTACGTGGTTGCCGAAAACCGCGCCAAGGCTCTTGCCGTTCTCGATCCCGACGAGTTGAAGAAGTTGCCGTTTCCGGAAGCGGCTGACCGGATCGTCGACGCGTTTCTGCAAATCTCGAAAGGACGAGGACGAGGCGTCTTGAGATCGGCTTTTGTCAGACTCAACTCGGACCCGGGAATCTGGGAGCCGACGCGGGAGACCATTCGTCTGATAAACAGGAACTGTGTGGCGGGGCTTGCCGATCGGGTGCCGGCCGATTCGAAAAACGCGGCGGCGACCAAGGTCAAACTCGCTGTCCAGATGGTCGGTTCAACCATCACCAATACCTTCGTAAATGCCTGGCACCCTTCCGCCGCAGGCGAAAAGGCGCTCGCCTCGCACCTCAAGATAATGGTGAGGGCCTATTTGACGGCCGGCTAACCATGATACAGGGGATAGACGTATGAACTTCGAACGGGTCGGATTGCTCCGTTGGGACAAGGAAAAAGCTCAACCCGGCTACACGATATTGGGAAACCTCTATTCGTCGCAGGTGCGCCTCATCGACATGAACGGCGCCGAGGTTCACACCTGGACGTTGCCGGAGCCCAGTCAACTCGGTTCGTACGGGCAGCTTCTGCCCGGCGGCAATCTTCTCGTTCCGATCGCATTGTTTCAGGGTCCTCCATTGCGGACGGCCAAAGGCGGCCGCATCGTTGAGCTCGATTGGGAGGGCAACGTCGTTTGGGAATATACCGACACCTCCCAGCATCACGACATCCGGCGGCTCTCCAATGGCAACACGGTCTATATCGGGTGGCGCGAGATGACGGACGAGGACGCCGCCCGGGTCCAGGGGGGCGTTCCCGGGACCGAGATGGAAGGCAAGATTTACGAAGACTACTTCCGGGAAATCTCGCCCGAGGGTGAAACGGTATGGGAGTTCGGAACCTCCGAACTCGAAATCGAGAACTATCCGATTTCACCCGGCTCACGGCGCTCCGAGTTTGGCCACGCAAACACCGTTTGTCCGCTCCCGGACGGCAATCTCCTGGTGAATTTCCGCAACCTCGATACGATCGCGATCCTCGGCCGCGAGGAGCGCCGGTTCATATGGGAAAAGAGTGATATCAGCTGGGGACGGGGTCACGATCCTCAGATGCTCGACAACGGCAATATTCTGTTCTTTGCGAACGGGGCCCACGACCTCACATTGCCGATGCGTTCGAGCATCATCGAGCTTGACGGCCGGAGCGGAGACGAGGTCTGGCGCTATGAAGCCGACATCGCATGGACGTTCTTCAGCCACATAATGAGCGGCGTTCAGCCCCAACCCAACGGCAACCTATTGATATGCGAGGCCGTCAACGGGCGCGTCTTCGAAATTACGAGGAACGACGATCACTGCGAGATCGTTTGGGAATACATAAACCCCCGGTTCGAGACGCCCATCATAACCACCAAAAGCAAGTGCAACGCCATGTTCCGCGCCTATCGCTATTCGCCCGGCGGGCCGGAGCTCGAGGGGCGCGGCCTTTAGCCGAACGAGGATTCAGAATGGTCAAGACATACCCCCTGCCAGACCCCGGAACCGCCACGGACGTAACGAAGGCGGCCAATGTGAAGGTGGCCCAATCCCTGCCGCTGGCCGATCAGTCGGATTTCGAGAAAGCCCGCAAGGGTCTCATCGCTTCGATCGACGGCCCGATCGAAACCGAGGACGGCCGGACCGTCATGGATCCGGGCGCCTTCGCCTTTCTTGACGGCCCGGCGGCCGATACGGTCAACCCGTCCCTTTGGCGTCAAGGGCAGCTCAATGCCATCCACGGCCTGTTCGAAGTTGCGGACGGCATCTACCAGGTCCGGGGGTATGACATTGCCCTCATGACGTTGATTCGCGGCGAGACGGGCTGGATCATCGTCGATTGCCTGATCTCGATTGAAACCGCAAAAGCCGCCTTGAAGCTGGCGATGGACCATCTGGGCGAACGCCCAATCAGGGCGGTATTAATCACCCATACGCATGCCGATCATTTCGGCGGCAGCCGCGGCGTCTTGACCGACGATATGATCGCCGACGGCGACATCCCCATAATCGTTCCCGAAGGTTTCACGCGATATTCCGTAAGCGAAGCGGTTCTGGCCGGCAACCAGATGGCGCGCCGGGCGATGTATCAGTTTGGTCTCTTGGTGCCCCCCGGCCCCGCCGGGTTTGTCGATAGCGGGATCGGCAAATCCAATGCCAAGGGGAATCGAAGCTTTGTCTTGCCGACCAAGGAAATTTCGGAAACCGGTGAGCGGCTCACGGTCGACGGCGTCGAGTTCGTCTTCCAGATGGCCTCGGGCACGGAGGCGCCATCCGAGTTTATCTTCTACCTGCCCCGGCATAAGGCATTGTGCATGGCCGAGGTTACCTGCCGCACCATGCATAATATTCTGACGCTGCGCGGCGCCGAGGTTCGCGATCCTCTCCAGTGGTCGGCATGCATCGACGAATCCCTGAATATGTTCGGTGACGAAGTGGAGATTTATTTCGCCTGCCACAACTGGCCCGAATGGGGAAACGAGAACATCCGCGGGTATCTGGAAGAGCAACGCGACATCTATCGCTACATCCATGATCAGGCTCTCCGGCTTGCGAACACCGGCTACACCCCGCGGGAAATTGCCGAGGAGGTAGAAGAGCCCGAATTCATGAAGCGGTCCTTTTCCGTGCGCGGATATTACGGGACGCTGAACCACAATCTGAAAGCAACCTATCAAAAATATTACGGTTACTTTGACGGCAATCCCGCCCATCTCGAGCCCCATACCCCGGTTGAGGAGGGCAGGAGATACGTCCGGGCGATGGGCGGCAGCGAGGCCGTTTTGGACCTGGCATGGGCGGCATTCGAGGAGGGAGACTACCGCTGGGCGGCAACAATTCTCAATCACCTGGTCTTCGCCGAACCTTCCAGCGAAACGGCAAGAGCGATGTTGGCATCGACATATGAGCAGCTTGGTTTCCAGGCGGAGTCGGTCATTTGGCGCAACATCTATCTCTGTGGAGCCCACGAACTGCGCGAGGGCGTAAAACCGCGTCAGAGGGTCGGCGGGGTCAACGAAGATATCGCGCGCGCCATGCCCATCGGTGACTTCTTCAATCTTCTCGCCGTCAAGCTCGACCCGGCAAAGGCGAAATCCGTCGATTGGGCCATCAATTTCGAACTCACGGACTCGGATGAGACCGTCGTGGTGACCGTCAGAAATCAGGTCGAGAACCACAAGCTCGATGCGCGGGATGAGGACGCGGACCTGACCGTTTCACTCACTCGCCTTACGCTCAACGATATCGCGTACGGCCGCAGTTCCATTGACGACGCCATCGAGAATGGTTCCGTCAATGTGACCGGCAGCGTCGACACATTTAAGTCCTACCTCGACATGCACGACACGTTCGATTTGTGGTTCAACGTCGTCGAGCCCTAGCGCCATATCGAGGCTGGCCAATTGGAATAAGGAGGAATTGATGGCCCTGGAGCTTTATTATCTGGAGGAGACGGACTCGATCTGTTCGAACCGAGTTGTCGTAACTCTCTCCGAAAAGGGGATTACCGACTGGGTTCCCCACAAAATGATCCTCATGAACAGGGATCAATTCACCCCGGAATATCTCAAGCTGAACCCGAACGGCACGGTTCCGACACTTGTTCATGATGGTTCGGTCATTCGGGAATCTTCTCTTATCTGCAGCTATATCGACGCCTTGCGGCCCGACCCGCCGCTGTCGCCCAGCGATCTGGTCGAGCGTTACCACATGGCCGAGTTCATCAAGCTGTTTGACGAGCGGGGATTCGCGGCCACCGGGATCATCAACTTCGTGACGAAGTTCCGCCTGACAATTCCGCGGGACAAATTGGAAGAACGCTGGAAGCACATTCCGGTCATCGATCGCCTTCATCGTCAGCAATCCGTTATCAGGGAAGGTCTCGACTCCCTCTATGTCCTGCGCGCCATTGGCGCCTGGGAAACCATTTTCCGGCGGATGGAGGCAGCGCTGGCCGACGGAAGGCCTTATCTTATGGGTGACCGGTTCACACTGGCGGAAACCAACTCGGCGACCTTCGTCAAGGTGATCGAAATGATTCGCTTCCTGGATTTCTGGCTGGAGCCCTACCCGAAGACCAGGGAATGGTGGGACCGGGTTTCGAGCCGGCCGAGCATGCAGCAACTGGATACTTTTGACAGCAACGCGGTCTCCGAGGATTCGCCGCATGCCAAGGCCGGGCGCGAGTGCGAAGCGGGTTTTCGCAAAAAGATCGAAGAGTACAGGGAGCAGTTTGCCCACGCTCTGTAGTCCGGGAGGCGTGGCGATTCATGTACAGCGTCCGCAAGTGCCGCGGCTGTTGATAGAGTCTCTGCCGGCTCGTTAATGAAGTCGTGCTTCCGTCTTCCGTGTTGATTTCAGGAGGGCATTGCGATGCTGGGCGCGCGGGCCGGTTCCTGGACAGCGACGTGCTGCGCCGGGTGTTTGAACATGTTGTGCAAGGCCGCCGGACGGGCACCCAAATATCGGGAGTACGGTCAAATACCCGGGGATCGAGGCGGATGACGCAATCGAAATTGCCGAACGGGTTGATATCCAGGTTGAGAAGGGCAGGGCCGCCAAGCCCTGCCTGCTTCCTCACACTGAAACCATCATTGTAGGAGCGTGAACAAATCCTGTCCCCGCAACCACCGGGACCGGCATCACCGGCATGGGGATGTCGGTCTTTGCCTTTTCGCGCCCGTTTCCGGCCCGTTCGACGATGGGCCGGCATCGCCGTTCGCGGCGCGTCTGGCCACAACGCGAATTTATCCCGGTCAAATGGTTCAATTTGGCCCGAAACTGCTCTAGGGTGACTTGCGCGGACAGAAGCATCGTAGGTTTTGACGGAGAAATCCAATGGACCAGCACATTGCAGACGATCCCGAAGTTGGGGTGCTTCCCAAGTTCAAGAGGGTTGCCGTTCATTTGGGTGCGGAAGTCAGCGGCATCGATCTCCGCCGGCCATTGGATGAGCGGGCCCGACAGGCACTGCGCGATGGGCTGGCTGAGCATGAGGTTTTGGTATTTCGCGATCAGGATATCTCGGTCGAAGACCAGATGCGCTTCGGCCGGTATTTCGGCGATTTGAGCGTTCATCCCATCGCCCGGCACGATGAGAACATTCCTGAGCTGCAAATTTTCGACAACGACGAGAACAACCCGCCGACCTTTACCGACAACTGGCATTCCGACGAAACGTTCAGAGAAATTCCGCCTCTCGGAACGGTCCTGCGGGCACGGGTCATGCCGCCGATCGGCGGCAATACCCTGTTCGCGAGTATGACCGCGGCCTATGACGGGTTGAGCGACCGGTTGAAACACTACATTTCGGGCCTCGAGGCGGTCCACGATGTGAAGCTCTTCCGGCTCGGTTTTACCGATGATGAAAAGGGGCGCGAGAAGGAACGGTTCATCAACGAGAATTTTCCCAGGGTCACCCATCCGGTGGTGCGCGAGCACCCTGTCTCGAAGAAGAAGGTGCTTTTCGTCAATCCCCACTTCACACTTCATATCAAGGGAATGGACGAACTGGAGAGCCAATGCCTGCTGCGGGTTCTCTATCACCAGGCGGAGATACCCGAATACCAGTATCGCCATGTTTGGGCGCCGCATACCGTCGTCATCTGGGACAATCGTTCAACCCAACACTACGCGACCCGGGACTACACCGAGCGCCGGCACCTGCATCGCGTCACGGTTAAGGGGACCGAGCGGCCTTACGCACCGGCTTAGCGTCAGGCCGCGGAACGCGGCAGTTGCCTCTCATTCCGAGAGGAACTCGCGGATGGCTTTGGCGACCTCGTCCGGCTTCTCCAGATGCAGGAAGTGGCCGGCATCGACGAACCGCACCTTGCCGTTGGCGACGAATTCGGCGGTGTTGGCATATTCTTCCGGATGCTGGCCCTTGTCGTGCTTGCCTTGGAGGAACAACACCGGCATCGACATTGTCTTGAACAGTTTGTCGTGGCGCTCCGCCAGCTCGACGTCGAAATTGGTCGTTTGGAAATATTTGCTGACCGCCTCGGCCACGCCCTCGTAATGGAATTCGTAGGTGATCCGCTCCACTTCTTCGTCCGCGAGGTCCGCGGCGACGAAACCGGACGCGGCCTTGAACGGCCAAACGGCGGCCATCTCCGATTTGAACATGGCGATGCCGGCTTCGGTGGCGAACACGGCGTGCGGCGGCCGCGGCTCGCCGTGCGGTTCGTTGGCGGACTGCTGCATGCGGACATAGTGCAGGATGCGCTCCTGCATGCCGTCGACGGCGGTCAGATGATCGGCGGTCACGCTGCCTCGGTCGTGGCCGACCAGATGGAACCTCTCGACGCCGATTTTGTCGAGTAACGCGGTCAATTTGGCGGCCATCGCCGGGTTGGTGTAGTCGAGGTTCAGTCGCTTGTCGGACTGGCCGTACCCCATTTGATCGAGAGCGATGGCATAGTAATCGTCGGATAGCGCCGAGATCTGGTGATGCCAGCTGTACCAGGATTCCGGAAGACCATGGAGAAATATGACCGGCGGATGCGCGGGGTCCCCCGCCGTCACGAAATGCCAGGTCACGCCGTTGGCTTCGACAAACCAATGTGTCGCCTCTGCACCGCTTGGCAATTTTTCGATCTCACCGTGGACATTGGTGGAACACGGAGGCGGTGTCGCGCCGCCGTAGCGGATTTCGCCGGTGATGGCGGGGTTGGGTGACGGCTCGCCGCAATGAGTGGCCGGCGGGCCCATATCGGGCCGTTCGGCGGCGGGCGCTTGGATTTGATCGTGATCGGACATGGCGGCAATTGCTCCGAGGCTTTTTGATTTACGGTGGGATCATAGACCGGCAACGAGCTCCAGCGTCTTGCCCTGCTCGACGTCGCGCTTGTGCCCGGCGTCGAAATGGGCCGCAACCGGCGGGGGCAGCGCGATCTCCTTGGCGAATTCGGGCCGCTTCGCGAGGCCCTCGAACCAGTCCCCCAGTTTCGGATGCAGCCGCGCGAGCGGATAGCCGGCCATGACAAGCCTGTTCGCGTAGATAAACCACGCGATGTCGAGCACGCTGATGCCGTCGCCCAGGAGGCAGGTATCCTGTCCAAGACGTTCCTGGAGTTCATCGAACGCCGAACGAAATCTGGCTATTGCGGAGCGGGCCACATCGTCGGTTATCCCTTCCGCGTTCAACGTTCGCCAAAAGTCGATCTCGACGTCTTTGCGGCCATCCTTTTTCTTGCCCACGGTGCCTGACCCAGCGGTGGCGTAGCGCGCCAGTTCCTCGGCCGATTTAACCTCGCCCCGCGGGTTGAACACAAACCGAAAACTAAGCGCCCGCAAATCGAGATGGAGGTCATCCTCATGCTCGAGCAGCGCCGCCACCTCGTCCTCGAAGCCCGCCGGAATGAGCCTCGGCTCCGGAAACGTCCGGTCCAAATATTGGATGATATCGTTGCTCTCGATATGAACGTCGCCGTCATGGATCAGAACCGGAACCAGACCGCGCGGGTTGATCCCCAGGTACCATTCCGACAGGTTCTCGTTCCGGCCGACATTGATCTCGTGGGATTCCCAATCCAGCCCTTTGAGGGCAAGGAAAATACGCAGCTTCTGCGAGCAGGACGAAAGGTGTGCGTGGCAAACGTGGAGCCCATGCCAGTCGAGCACTTCACGAGTTCTAATGTCTTCATCCGCAAGTTTGACCATGCGCGTCTCCCATCGGTCAGGTTATGCCGCCGCGACCAGTTCGCGGGCCTCATCGAGCGAGTTGGCCGCACCCAATATGTAGCGGTCGGGCCGCATGAGGACGGCTTGAAATCCGATCTCGTCGAGCCAGCCTTCGACCGCCGGATCGTCAACCGGCTCGACGCCTTTGGCCGCCAAGTCGGCACTCAATGTTTCGCTGATTTCCAAGGCAAATTCCGTCCGCATCAGCAGCGCGGGCGACCAGCCGACCGTGTCATCAAGACGTTCGCCGGTCGAGAGGCGAGGCTGCGGAACCAGGCTCCCCGTGAGGTCCGTCAGGCCGGCCTCGAGCCCCGGCCCAAGCCGCGGGATCAATTGGTTCAGCTTCTGCGGTCCGTCCCCGGGCGGTGTGGCCGATCCCGAGACCAAGGCAGTCGCCGTGGTGTTGATGATATGACCGAGCTTGACCGTAAGTTCGATGAACTCGCGGACATGAGGATCGCGCTCGCTCTGGTAGGTATCCAGCAATTCGTCGCCGGCATGGCCCTTCAGGATACGATCCAGTTTCCAACCGACATTCGCGGCGTCACGAATTCCGGCGCACATCCCCTGGCCCATGAAGGGCGGGGTCTGGTGGGCGGCATCCCCCGCGATCATGATCCGGCCCCGCCGCCAGGTCTCGGCCACGGCGGAATGGAAGGTGTAGACGGCCGAACGGTCCAGGCGCGCCTCGTCCGGGGTCAGCCATCGTTCCAGCAGGCCCCACACCACATCCGGCTCAATTATTTTTTCCGGATCGTCGCCGTCGTTCAAACGGAACTCCCACCGCCGGCGATTGCCGACGGTCGGTACATAGGTTGCGGAGCGGTCGGGCTCGCAGAATTGGATGGCATGGTTTCCAAGATCGGGTCGAGGTTTCTTGAGAACAAGGTCAACCACCAGCCAGGGCTCGTGAAATCCGAGGTCGTCGAATTCCGAGCCGATAACGTTCCGGGTGAAGGATCGCGCCCCGTCACAGCCGACGACATAATATGCCCGAGCCGTACGCTCGTCGCCGCTGGGCCGGTGCCGGTATTTGATCGTTACGCCACCGCCGTCCGGATCGAGCCGGGTAACCTCGCATTCCGGCCGGGTGTTCACATGGGGGAAACGCCCCATGCCGTCCCGCAGGATGGCTTCGAGGTCCGGTTGATGAAACAGATATCCCGACCGCCAGCCCATGGGCGTGATGCCGGGCGGCCGCGACCAGTCGAGGAGCAGTTCTCCGTCGGGCGCGACGAAGCGCATCCCTTCCCCTTGCCCGGTAATCGGTTCTATCCGGTCCGCCAGGCCGAGGGACTGAAAAATCCGCATGATCTCGCTATCGAAGGCGACCGCGCGAGGCAGGTGATACGCCGCGGCCTCCTTCTCGAAGACCATTGTGCCGATTCCAAACTGACCGAGCACATTGGCCAGAGCCGCTCCGACGGGGCCGAGACCGATTATCGCAACATCACATGCAGGCGCGTTTTCTGACATTTCCTGGTGAACCCGCCTAAGCCTGATTGAACACCGGTTGCCGTTTTTCCAGGAAGGCTCGGCGGCCTTCCTGCTGGTCCGGCGAGTCGGCGCACATCAGCGAGGCCGCGCGTTCGTCGGCCAACGCTTCCTCCAATGTCTTGGACTCGCAGCCAACGAGGCAGCCAAGCATTGTCTTGACCGACAGCCGCGGCTGGGCGGCCAATTCGTGGGCCAATTTTATGGCCTGCGCCTTTAACTCGCTCAGGGGCCATACCTCGTTGGCGAGGCCGATCCGATAAGCCTCGGGGCCGGAAATCTTCTTTCCCCGGAGAATCATGTCGATCGCGTGGGTACGGCCGACGACCCGCGGCAAACGGGCGCTGCCGCCCCAGGCCGGCACAGCGCCGAGATCCATTTCCGGCAGGCCGATTTGGGCTCCTTCTTCCGCCGCGAGTCGCATATGACAGGCCAGCGGAATTTCAAGACCCCCGCCGAGGCAGTAGCCGAACAAGGTCGCGATCCAGGGTTTGCCCATATTTTCAATCGCGCCGAGAACCCGCTTGCGCTGGTCGTAAAATCCGTCCCGGCCACCGCGTTCCTTCAGCACCTTGGGAAGTTCCTTCAAATCCATTCCGACGGAAAAATTCTTGTCGCCTTCGCCGGTAATCACGACGGCCCGGACCGAGTCATCCTCCGCCAGCCTTCCGACCAGGATTTCGAGCTCGTCCATGAAGGCAACCGACATCTTGTTCCAGGGCGCATCATTTATCGAAATAACGACCACGGCGTCTTGTTGGTCCAGGAGAAATGGTGCGTTCGTCATAACTGTTCAGATCCTTGAAATTCGGTGGTTAATGGCCTGGGGGTTCAGCCGCTCATGCGAGATGGGGAGAGGGCGGCACGCCGGGATGTTCGATGACCGCCTTTCGGAAACCAGGCCGCTCCATCAGCCGCCGGGTATAGGCCTCGACCCGTGGCGAAGCCGCGGGACCGTCGTCCTCCCACAGCCAGCCGAGGCCCAGCCATTTGAGCCGGAACAGGCTCACCCCCCAGCAAACGTCGGCCAGGGTGTATCGTTCGCCGCAAATCCAATCGCCGCCGGCTTTTTCCAGGTCAGCGTCGAGCCGCCCGATGATCCCGGCGATTTCATCGACCGCATTCCGCATATCCTCGGGCGTCGCAATGAATTTGGCCGCGGCCGTTTCCTTGGCAATTTTGTTGCGGTAGGCCCGCTCGAGGGCCTCGTCCCCTTTCACCTCTTCCAGAAGCTGCCCCAGGCGTTCGCACTTCCTTGCATGTACGCCCTCCATTCGTTCGGCGACAGGCGCCGGGCGCGTATCGTTGCCCGGATGTTTGCCATAGAGAACGGCGACATGAGGCGTACCGTCGACGATCTCAACCTGACGAAGCACCTCGCCGGCGATGTCGTCGGGCACCAGATCCGCTCCAGGAGCCGTTTCATTGATGTATTCGCAGATCGCCTTTGAATCGATGACGACCCGGTTGGCCTCGTGGTCCACCAGTGTCGGCACCACGCAGGGATCGAAGCCCTCGGTGGTCGTTGAAGAGCGGCCGGTATAATCGCTCACCTGTTCGAGCTGCTCGCCCCCCTTCAGCCGCAGACGGACGTAGTCGGGCGCGTAGTTCTCAACCGGAAAAATCATATCGTGCCCGGTATAGTTCGCGCCCTTCTCCGCCAAGGTGGTCCGCACCTTGTGGGAACAAAGGGAAAATGCCATGTGATAGAGTTCGAACCGCGGGTTTGGGTCGTCTCCCACTGTCCGGTTGCGTTCCGGATCGGTCAGGGTTTCGTTCGCCTTGGCTGCAAGCTCGCTGACATTCGTTTCGTTCATTTCGTCACCTTTATTTGCTGTCGCTACCGCCCCAGGGCGGTTTTCAAAATCTTCGGGGGCACGGGGGCGCCGTCGTTCCGGCCCCGCCACACCACATGATGGTCGGGCCGGACCAGGATCAGATCGGCGCCGTAAATCCCGCCGAGGCCCGGCTCGTCCAATGTGAGCACAGCGAGCGGCACGCCGATCTTCCCGGCCGCCTCGCTCCACGCCGTCTCGGGCGCCCCGGCGAAACTGATCAGGGTGAACCAGGGGCCCAGGCGGTCGAAAAGGGCCGAGCCGTCTCGCAGATAACAAGATGGAAGCCGTGCGCCCGGCGCCGTCGTCGGAACGTACCGGACGGGATCGGTTGATATCTCGGCGTCCGCCTCGCCGCAAATGACGGGGGAGTCGGGGTAGGCGTAGCCGTATTCGATGCCCCAGCTTTCGTTTTCCGCATTTCCAAGCGCGGCAATCCGCTGTGCGGCGCGGGCCCTCCGGTCCTCGTCGCCCTCGATATCCGAGGGGAATTCTTCGGCATATACCGCCTGAATATCCATACGGACACCGGCGTGCCGGCCCGAACCACCCCGGTTGCGGACCCCGATGGGCCGCCGTTCAAGACCATAGGAGGCCAGGAGCCCCGGGCCGCCGTACCCTTTCGCCACCGCCGCCAGTTTCCATCCGATATCGACGGCATCGCCGACGCCGGTGTTCATGCCGTATCCCCCCGTCGGGATATATTGGTGGGCGGCGTCGCCCGCCAGGAACACGTTCCCCCGGCCGTATTTCTCGGCCACCAGCAGATGGGGCCGCCAAGGGTTTGCCACCTTGATGTCGAAATTGAATTCCCGCCCCGTGTAGCGGACCAGCCTCTCCTCGGGTGTCGGCATGTACCCGTCGGGATCCGGCCCGGGCAGGGTATGGAGGGTCCAGATATCGTCGTCGTTCTGCGCGATCATCGAGCCGCGCGAAGATTGATAATGCCAGGCAATGCCAAACCGCTGGAGAAGGTCCCTGTCCCGCGAGTGGAAATGGATCATGAAACGCTCGCCGAGATCGGCCTCGCCCTCGAGGCCGATATCCAGGGCCTGACGCACGACGCTGTTGCCGCCGTCGCAACCGACCAGATAGTCGCACTTGACCTGCTCCGTTTCACCGGTTTCCTGATCCCTAAGCAACGCGACGACGCCGGCAGGCCCTTGCTCCAAACCCTCGATGGCCACGCCGAACCGTTCGGTGATCAGTGGATTTTCAACCGCGGCCTTCCGGAGGACAGGTTCGATTTCGACTTGCGATACCCGCATCGGCGGAACCTGAGGCTGCGTCCCATCATTGACTTCGCGGTATTGAGTCCGAAGCTCGGCGGGGCTTTTGTAGTTGAAGCGGTGCAGCTCATGCCCGGCCAGGGTGGTGATCCAGGACACGTCGAACGGATGAGTATCCGGGACCGCGACCGCGCGCAACGCATCCTCGAGTCCATATTTGCGGAACAGTTCCATGCTCCGCGCATTGGTAATGTCCATCTTGGGATGGCGCGTTGGCGTCGGGCTCTTATCGATGACCGTGACGGGCACACCGAGATGAGCCATAACGCAAGCCGCCGTCAGCCCCACAGGCCCGGCGCCGGCGATCAGGATGGTGGTGTCGGTCATCGGCTAGCCCATAAATCGCGTTAGCCAAAGGGCCGTCGCTGGAAAAATGACCACGAGCGCCAATCTCCCGATGTCGGCGACGAAGAACGGAACGATCCCCTGGAACACCTGCTTGAGACTCACATCGGGCAGCATGGAGGAGATAACGAATACATTCATACCGATGGGCGGGGTGATCAGGCTGATCTCCACCACCATCACCAGGACGATGCCCCACCAGATCAGCACCAGGCCCGGATCGATGGGAAGCCCCAATCCTTCGATCAGCGGCACGAAAATCGGCACGGTCAGGAAGATCATGGCGATGCCGTCGATGAACATGCCGAGCACGACGTAACAGAGCAGAACCATGACGACGACCATCCACGGCGAAATATTGAGCCCGCGGATGAAGCCGAGCACATCCTCGGGCGCGCCGGCGATATTGACGAATTGGTTCAGCATGAGAGCGCCGAAGGCGACCGTGAACACGATGGCCGTGGTTTTCCCCGCCTCCAGCAGGGAATCAAAAAATACCCGCCAATTCATCCGGCCGCGGGCAATAGCGAAGACCAGAGCGCCGGCCGCTCCAATCCCACCCGCTTCGGAAGGCGTGAAGACACCGAAGAAAATACCGCCCATGATCAGGAAAAACAGGAAGACGATTCCCCAGACCTTGTAGACGGTGGTCAGCCTCTCCCGCCAGGAAAAGCGTTCGGCGGGCGGACCCCAGTCCGGTTTGACCATGCAGACCAGGCGGATCACCACCATGTAAGCGGCGATGGTGATCAGCCCCGGCACGATGCCGGCCACGAATAATTTGGCGATGTCCACCTCGGCGATGAGCCCGTAAATGATGAGCGCGCCCGAGGGCGGGATGAGTATGCCCATGGTGCCGCCGGCGGCGACCGTCCCGGCCGAGAAGGCATCGTTGTACTTGTATTTGCGCATGGACGGGACTGCGACGCGGGCCATTGTGGCGGCGGTTGCGACCGAGGATCCCGAAATCGCCGCAAATCCGCCGCAGGCGGCCACCGTGGAAATGGCCAGACCGCCCTTCATATGGCCGAACCACCGGTTGGCGGTTTCGTAGAGGTCGTCGGAGATGCCCGACCGGTTGACAAACACGCCCATCAACAGGAACAGCGGCAGCACCGCGAACTGGAAGTTGAGCGCCAACTCGAGGATCTGCTGGCCCGCCACGGTACTGGCCGCGTCCAGCCCCTTCGGGTGCATGACCCCAAAGCCGACATATCCGATGAGCATGAGGGAGAGGCCGAGCGGAAAGCCGAAGCCACCTACAATCAGGAGGGCGGCAATGCCAATGAGAACGGGAATCATGGGACCGGCCTAACTCGTACCCGCGTCGCGGTCCCCGCGTCTCGACCGCCGAAGATCGGCGAGAATCACAAGCGCGAATACCCACGTAGCGATGGCCAATAGCCCGACGAACACGAAAACGATGGGCGCCAGGGGCCACTCCTGGCCTTCGCTCACGACGAGCCGCTCCATATAGCGGCTCGCCTGCTCCCAAAGACGTGTCCCCAGGAAAACGACCATGGCGAGGGTCCCAAGATCGACCAGGAATTGCCGTAACCGCTCCAGTTTGGGGCGGCCGCGAACCAACCCGATCAAAAGTTCGATTTGGATGTGCGATTTCTCCATGGTGACGAACGGAAACGCCGAAAAAATCGTCAGGCCAAGCAGCCAGGCCGTCAGTTCTTCCGAAACGGCGATCGGCGTATCGAGGACGTAGCGGAACGTCACCGAGACGAACATCACCGTTAGAAGGCAGGCGATGCAAAGGGCCGAGAAGGCCGCGAACGTACCGGCCATGCGGCCGGTCATTCGCCCGGACGTGCCGGACGCAACGGCGTCTCGTACGGATCCCAGCAGGCCGGCACGAAATGCCCGCCATTGACCCGCCGGTGAATAGTCCGGCCGCTCCGGCATCCCGTTGGATGCCGGAGCCGATTTATCCGGGTCGGAGGCCACGTTGCCGATCCTTTGTCAGGTTGACGAAATGCGCGCCGAAACCGCGGCAGCTACTTCTTCATGCCTTTCCCGGGGGGTGGTTTGAATGCCGCGACGCGTTGCCTATAGAACGCCAGGGCGGCTTTGCCATCCACACCCTTTTTCGCGGCCTGCTTGATCCAGTCCTGCTCGACAAACTGCAATGACTTGGCCATGGCCGCCTGGAATTCCGGTGAGGCGTCGGTGAATGTCGCGCCTGCTTGTTTGAACACCATGCGCGCCCGCCGGGTGACGGCTTCTTCGACGAAACCAAGCTTTGTCCCGAGTTCACCGCCGGCATGGGCGGTCAACGCCCGCCGCGCGTCCGCCGGCAATCCGGCGAATGACTTTGCCTCCATGATCAGGCTGAACGTCACACGATTCAATCCGCCGGAAAATTCCGTGATATGTTTGATCTTTGCCGGCAAGCCGAGGGTCATGGCCGGTCCGAGGGCCGACATGTTTCCGTCGACAACGCCGCCATTCACCAGTTCGAACATCTTGACCCCCGGCGCGGGTATCGGCGTACCGCCCAGAGCCTTGAGCATGGCCGTTTCGACACCCGGCGACGTCCTGATCTTGAGGCTTTTGAGATCGGCAATGCTGTTTACGGGGCGAGAGATGGTCTGAACCTGGGAGGCGCCCAGATTCCAGATCGATAGCAGTTTGAAACCCTTGAACTCGTTCGCGGCGGCAAAGAACTTCTCATGGGTCGCCCAAAGCGCATTCGAGGCGGCGTAGGTTTGGCGGGCCAGGAAGGGCACGAATGTCATGTTGGGGAGAACGATTTGCCGCCTGAACAGGGTTGCGGAAATCGTGATGTCGGCGACGCCGTCTTGAACGATATCGAACTGCCGCGGCGCCGGAGCCAAACTGGCCGTCGGGACCTTGACTTTGATCGTCCCGTTCGAATTCGCCACGGCCTGTTCGTACCAGGGTTTAAGCGCTCCCCCCCAAATCGGCGCCCGTTGGGGGAAGAAGACATTGAATATCAATTCTTTCGGCTCGGCCATGGCAGGTGTCGCGGCCAATGTCGGCGCCACGACGACGGCGCCCGCCAGACATATCAGTGTTTTTCGGATGGCCTGTTTGTTCGTTTGGACAATTTTCCGTTCGTTTTTCATTTCTTCCTCCCTTGTGAATTGTTGGAAGTTCGGCTGACGGTCAGCCGACATTTATCTGGATTGGCGAAAGAGATTCGTTTGCCACCATTTCCTTCATCGCACGTTCCATCAGCTCCAGTCTGACGGTCCGGTGTTCAGGCGACGTCCAAAGGTTGACGATCTCTCCGGGGTCGTTCTTCAGGTCGTACAGCTCGCCCCATTCCTTGGTGGAGAAGTAGGAAAGCCGCCAATCCCGATCGACAAATGTTTTGACCCGGGTGGGAAAATCGTCCCCCGGGAGCGTGAATGTCGTCATTTGCTCGACCAGGACCCCATCGCGCTTGGAGGGTTCTCCATCGAGTATGATCCGGGTGAGATCCTTGCCTTGCATACCGGCGCAGGGGGCGAGGCCGGCGCGTGCGAGAATCGAATTCGGGATGTCCTGGGAACAGGCGAATTCATCCGTGGCGCGGCCCGCCGAGGGGTCGGCGGGATCGCTCCAAATGAAGGGCACGCGGATCAGTCCCTGGTAGTGCAACAGGGCCTTCTGCATCAGACCGTGGTCGCCCATCCAGTCACCGTGATCGCTGGTAAAGATGATGACCGTATCCCGGTCCAGGCCATGATCCTTCAGCTTGGCGAGGATGCGCCCGACCGAGGCGTCGATGAAGCCGATCATGCCGTAGGTCAGCGCCGTGATTTGTTTCGCCTCGTGCTCGTGAACGGCGTAGGGCATGACCCAGTCGCGATTCGCCTGGCCGCTGTTCAACTCCGCATGGTAGCGGGCCAACACCGGCGTCTGATCATGCGGTTGGTGATAAAAGGAGTCCGGCAGGTTCACGTCCGCCGGATCGTACATGTCCCAATACTTCCCCGGCGGCGTGAACGGGTGATGCGGGTCCGGGAAACTGCACTGGACGAAAAACGGCCTGTCCGATCCCCGCGCCGCATAGTCGTCCAGATAATCGAGCGTCGCCTGGGCGATATAGCCGGTGGGATAGAGCTCTTCCGGCAGGCGGGGTTTGCGGGCCTGGGGCGCATCGTAACGGGGATCGGTGTCCGACGGCCGGGTATCGGCCTCTTCGTAGCGCTCTCTCAGCCAGTGGGCGTAGTGGCCCTGCACCTGGTCGCCGTGCCCGGTACATACCCGGAAGCGTTCGAAGCCGTAATAGTCTCCTTCGAGTTGGTCCGCCTCGGGGTCCTCCGACGTGTCGAACCCGAGTTCCCGCTGGTAGGGCGGACCGGACCGGACGCTTCGGATGGAATCCCGGAGTCCGTCCGGCGGCGGCTGCAGACCGTTTTCGCCGGGCTGCCGTCGTGCTTCTTCGGTGGTGAAGTTCTGGAAGTGCGCCTTTCCGAACAGTGCCGTCTCGTATCCGCCGGCTTGCAGCAGATGGGGATAACAAACGGAATCAAGGGATATCGGTATACCGTTTACCCGGACGCCGTGCTGAGTGACCGTTTGGCCGGTCATGATCGTCGCGCGGTTGGTCTGGCAAACGGCCGAATTAACGTAAAAGCGGCTAAACCGCCGCCCCTTCGCCGCCAATGAATCGATATGGGGTGTTTTCAGAAGCGGGTTGCCGGCACAGCCCAAGTGATCCCAGCGTTGCTGGTCCGTCACGATGAACAAAAAGTTTGGCTGCCTTCCCTGCATGGCGCGCCTTCCACTATTTTTGCGTTTCGTGATTTGTTGCCGCACGCTAGCGAGACATGGGGTCGCGGTTCAATTGCCCGTTCGAAATTGTCTACAATGTGGACTCAGTCCAGGTGCGGTAGATGGAGTCCCGACTCCGCCGCCGCCCGAAACGCATTCTCGAGATTTGCCGCGGCGGATTTCAGGGTTTGCAGGTATTGATCGACGATTTCCGTCGGCGACACTGCGGATACGATGAAGGCGAGATTGATGCATGAGATGGGTTCCTGGTTGGGGACGACGGGAACCGACAGGATTGCCGTCGGACCGTACTGCCCGGTGCCGACCGCATAGCCCTGTTCGCGGGTTTTTTTCAGAATCGAATTGATGCGGCGGGTGTTGCGGGCGATCTCGCATTCTTCGTGATCGGGACTCGACAAGACTTCCAAAATTGCCTTTTGACGGTGAGGCGTACAGGCGGCCAGATAGGCCTGCCCGGGGGCGGACCGCAGAAAGGGAATGCGATAGCCCGGAAATCCCCGCCGGGTTCGGCGGGAATAGCCGCGCTCGAGAGAAATCGGGCTGGTCGGATGGGTGGTCACCCGAACCAGCATGGCATCGCCGTCAAACGTCGCAAGATCCACCGGCCATACGACTTCGTTTCCAAGCTCCGAAATCAAAGGCGCCGCGATGTCGGATACCCAATCTTCGTCGTTAAAGCCGGCGCTCAAGGTATTGACCGTGATCGTCAGCTTGTAGATATCGCCCCGCCCCGCTTTGGTCACAAAACCGTCTTCGATGAGCGTATCGAGAATTCGGTACAGCGTCGGCCTTGGAATGTTGGTCAGCCGGCTGAGCTCGCTGACGGAAATTTCGGAGTGCAGGTTGAGGTGTTGCAGCACCTCCAGTCCCTTTCGGAGACTCTTGATCAGCTTTGGCTGGGCCATGGGATTGCGCCTCCAACTTGGGTGCGGATCCCCTTCAAAGACTTAGCCGGCTTTTCGCAATTCAAGTATCTCCCGCGCTTCGGCGGCGGTTGCGGGTTCACGGCCCAATGTACGAAGGATCTCGACACCTTTCTCGACCAACGCTCCGTTGCCGGGCGTCAACACACCCTTCTCCAAGTATATATTATCTTCCATGCCGACGCGTACATGACCGCCCAACAAAGCCGCCTGAGCCAGCATCGGGAATTCGCCGGCGCTGATACCGAATGATGACCAATCGGCGTTGTCGGGAAGGCGGTCGCGCATGACCATCATCGATTCCGGCGTCTGTTCGATGCCCCAAGGTATGCCGAGGCATAGCTGAAACAGGGGACGGCCCGTAATATGGCCGTTCGTGATCAAGGTCTTGGCAAATCTGAGATGTCCCGTGTCGAACACTTCCAACTCGGCCTTCACGCCGAGGCCGGTCGCGATGTCGGCCATCCGTGCCAACTGCCGTGGTGTGTTTAGGAGCACAAGGCGGTCGCCAAAATTGATACTCCCGCAATCCAGGGTGCAGATTTCGGGAAGGTTTTCGACGACGTGCCGCATGCGGATCTCGGCTGACTGAACGTTCGCCGTTCCCAGGTCATCGCCGCCATCCGGGTCGCCGGGCACAAATCGTGCGCCGGGCCCGCAGGTGAGATTCAAGGCGACGTCGGTGCTGCTGCTTCGGATGCGATCGACGACCTCTTTGTATAATTCCGGTTTCATGCTGGGCCGGCCGGTCTCGGGATCGCGCACATGGATATGCACGATGGCGGCGCCCGCCGTGGCGGCTTCGATGGCGGAGTCGGCGATCTCCTTCGGCGTCACGGGCAACGCCGGGTTCTTCTCCGGCGGTGTTCCGCCGCCGGTAAGGGCGCAGGTGAGTATGGTCTTGGTTTCGTGGACGGCCATCCGGACTCTCCCTCAAGCATTGGGTTGCCATCTTGAGACCGGATCGGTCGAGCTCACCGGCCCGCGGGGTTTGCTTACATGTGGATTGATCATAGGTCCCTTCGCATCCCGCCAAAGGATGTAGCTTTGAATTGTCTACATTGTGGACAACCAAAACTCAGATATTGGCCTGCGATCCGGATTTCACGAAAAGAAGGAGACTCATTGATTGGGTGAAGCCCGGAATATGGATCACATGCACATGGCGCCGTCCGTTGACGGAACGGAAATCGGCAGTCGGGTTCTTGGTAACGGGCCGCCGCTCATCATGGTGCACGGGACGGGGGTCGACGGGCGCTCGTTTCGAAACGTGGAGAATTTACTTGCCCGCCATTACACGGTTTACCTCATGGACCGGCGTGACAGAGGCGTCAGCGGAAGGACCCGGGCCGAGTGGCGGCTCAAGCTTGAAGCCGAAGATATCGCGGCCCTCGTGCGTTCGATCGACGAACCGGTCCGGCTGTTCGCACATTCCTTCGGGGCCGGGTGTGCACTCGAGGCCGTACCCGGACTGGACAACCTCGTCGGATTCTTGATGTACGACGCCTTGATCCCGGTATGGCCGTTCGGCCCCAGCCCGGAAATTGTCGGCGCCATCGTCGCCGCCGGAAACGCGGGCGACTGGGAAGAGGTCGTCCGAATTCAATATGTCGATTGGACGAAACGGGGCGCTGAGGCGTTCAAGGATCAAAAGAAAGATTCCGACCGCTGGGCGCGGCGGATCGCGATTGCGAAAACCTTGCCCCGCGAATTTCAAGCCCACCGCCACTACAACATGGAGCCTTCCCGCATGGCGGAGATTGCCGTGCCGACGCGGCTGTTGTCGGGCGAGACAACCGGGCCATATGTCACAAAATCGACAAAACTCATATTGGATGTGATTCCCGATGTGGAGCGCATCGAACTAAAGGGCGCCGGCCACTTCCTGTTCGATAAGGATCCTGAACGGTTTGTTGGCGAAGTCCTGGAATTTTTCGGCGCCGAAGAGAAAGCCGACCACTAGGAAAGGCATACGGAATATGGTGAACGTTACCGATATCTCTTACGTCCGTTTGCGGGCGCCCGATCTCGATAAAATGGAGGCATTCCTCTCGGACTTCGGCATGAAGCGGGCCCACCGGACCGGCACGCGTCTTTACATGCATGGCACGGGATCCGACCGGTATCTGCATGTCACGGAACTCGGTGAACCCGGTTTCGTCGGGTTCGCTTTCAACGCAGGCTCCCTCGAAGACCTTGAAGAGCTCGCACGGATGGAAGATTCGTCGGATATCGAGGAGATCGACGCGCCGGGCGGCGGGCATCGGGTCGTGATGACCGACCCGGATGGCTTTCAGATTGAAGTTGTTTATGGAATCGAACCGCGATCGCCGGCAACCGTCGAAGGAAGATTGCCTTATAACATTCGTTCGACCTACCGGCGTCGGGGTGAATTCGTCCGTTATGAAAAGGCGCCGTCCAGCGTCAAGAGACTGGGCCATGTCGTCATATTCGTCTCGGACTTTCCACGGAGCCGGGATTGGTATCAGCCGCGCTTCGGCTTTCTGATTTCCGATGACATCGTCGCCGACGACCAGCCGGATAAGCCGGTATCGGCGTTCTTTCGTTGCAACAAAGGCGACGAGTTCGTCGACCATCACACCCTCTTGACGGTGGAGCGGCCCGGCATGGCCGGCTTGAACCATTGCGCGTTCGAGGTCGAGGATTTTGACGATTTGCAATTGGGCCATGATTACCTGGTGGACAATAACCATCTGCATTTCTGGGGCATCGGGCGGCACGTCCAGGGAAGCCAGATTTTCGACTATTGGCAGGATCCCTGGGGGCGCACCCACGAACATTGGACCGACGGCGACCAACTGAACGCAAATTCACCGCGCGGACGAACCACGGCCGCTCATGTTCTGGATGTCCAGTGGGGTCAACGACACCCCATGAACCGGTAGGACCCTGTCGGCGGGCTGGTCGGCGGTCAGCCGTTGCGCCAATCCGCGTCAACCACGGAGCATCCGATGTCTTCTGCGAATACCAACAAGCAAATCCTTCTCAAGAAACGTCCTGACGGACCGTTGACAACCGATTTGTTCGAGCTGGCCGAGGCCGCGCTGCCCAGCCCCGGGACAAATCAATTTCTCGTCCGGGCGGAATGGCTGTCCCTCGACCCGTTTATGGTGGGACGGATGCGCGCCGAAGCCAATTACGCACAGGGGGTCCAGCTCGGGGAGGTGATGCAGGCTTCCGCCGTCGGCCGGGTCATTGAATCGAACAACGGCGAATTTCCCGTCGGCAATCTCTACGTCGGCATGTTCGGACTTCAGGAATATGCCGTCTCCGACGGGTCGAACGTATCGCTCGAGGTTGATCCCGGGCGCGCGCCCGCTTCTTTGTCGCTCGGCATCCTCGGCATGCCGGGAATGACCGCCTATTTCGGATTGCTTAAAGCCGGCGAGCCGCGGGAAGGCGAGACCGTTCTTGTAAGTGCCTGCGGGGGCCCGGTAGGCAGCCTGGTCGGCCAAATCGCCAAAATAAAAGGCTGCCGGGCGGTTGGCATTACCAGTGTCGAGGCAAAACGGCGCTACGCCATCGACGAGTTCGGCTTCGACGAGGTCGTCCTCTACAAGGACGACCAGGGAAACCCCCTGCCCAAAGCCGCGCTGACAGAACGCATCGGCTCCGCCTGCCCTGATGGTGTCGATGTGTATTTCGACAATGTCGGCGGAGACATCTATGACGCAACGCTGCCGAACTTCAATATTCGCGGACGCATCGTGGTGTGCGGCCGGGTTGCGGCGGCAACGTTGAGCGATTCTTCCCAAGATGTCGGCCCGCGGGACAACAGCACGATTTTGGTGAAACGGCTGCGCAAACAGGGTTTCCTGGTCGCCGACTACGCTCCCGACAAAGTCGAGGCCCTTGACCAGCTGACCGCGTGGCTCGAGGAGGGGAGCGTTCGGCATCGCGAAGACGTCGTCGACGGTATTGAGCGGGCCCCCGAGGCATTCATCCGAATGATGAGGGGTGACAACCGCGGAAAGCAGTTGGTTCGGCTCGACCCGGCGCGGAACGAGTAAATTCACCAGGCAGGAGGAGAGAACAAATGGCATTCGTCCGATACACGCACAACGGCGCTCCGACCGTCGGGATTGTCGAGAATGGTCTGGTTAATCCGACATCCGCCGCAACCCTCGCCGAGGCGCTGGTCGAGGGCGCGAGCGCGGACGGCCCCGGGGAAGCGCTCGACGAGGCATCACTGCTGCCCTGCGTCGATCCGACCGCGAAAATTCTCTGTGTCGCGCTCAATTATGTGGACCACGCCAAAGAGGCCAATGTGGATGTGCCGGAGTCGCCGATCTTTTTCTTCAAATGCCGGGAAGCGATGATCGCCGCCGGCGATCCGATTCAGATGCCCAAAGCGGTGACGGAAATCGATTGGGAGGGCGAACTCGCGATCATCATCGGCAAGGACGCCTTCGAGATTTCCAAGGATGACGCGTGGGATCACATCGCGGGGATCGCGCCTTTCAACGACGGCTCGGCGCGCAATATTCTGATCGTCAAGGCGGGTGAGCGCCGGCAGGCCGACTGGTTCTCGGGCAAGTGCCTCAACAAGTCGACGCCGATGGGCCCGGTCGCCGTGCCGACCGGTGAGGTGCTCGATGAGCTCAAGGCCGGCAGCCTCCGCATCAAGACGACGGTGTCCGGGGAGGTCAAACAGGAAGCGCCGATCTCCGACATGGTTTTCGATATTCCGACCCTGGTGGCTTTCGCGTCCAGCCGGATCACGTTATCGGCCGGGGACGTCATCGCCACGGGCACGCCGCCGGGCGTCGGCTTCGCGACCAAGACCTACATGAAAAAAGGCGACGTCGTAGAGGTCGAGATCACCGGTTTGCCGACCCTGAGAAATGTCGTGGCCTGAGCGCAAACCGGTGGAAGCGAGGTAAACCACGATGTCCGCGATTACGTTTTATGAAATCACCGTCCCGGTGTTCCGGCGGTTCCTGACCCATCTCCAGGAGATTCTCGATTACGCCGAGCGGGAAATGGACTCCCAGGGCCTCACGGAAGCGGAGATTGTCGGCGCCCGTCTGGCGCCGGACATGTTCACACTCGGCCAGCAGGTGATGGTCGCGACGTTTCACGCGACCCTGTCGTTGGCGACGCTCAAGGGCGAAGAGCGACCGAAACTTCCCGAAGATATCGAGAGCTTTGCGGGCCTCCGTGAACGAATTTCCGCAACGTTGGAGTATCTGGATGACGTCATGGAAAGCGATGTCAACGGCACCGAGGACAAGGAAGTCGAGTATCCGTTATTCAGCGGCCCTCGCCGCTTTACGGGCCGTACGCTCCTTCTCAATCACTGTATTCCCAATTTCTTTTTCCACGTGTCGACGGCGTACGACCTGCTGAGGAACAATGGGTTTCAGATCAAGAAGCGCGACTTCCTGGGAATGACCAAACCCGGCGAGGAAGAGTAGGGGAACCACTACGTATACGGAATAAATGGAGTGCTCGCGGTATGCAGGGAGGGGACCTCTTTGATCCGCGGGCGCATCGGTGCGGCAACCAAACATGTGACCGGCTTCGGCATCGCAACGGAGTGCGGTTTCGGGCGGCGTCCGTCCGAGACCATCCGCGCGTTGCTCGAGCTGCATGGCGATATTGCGCGACTGACGATATAATCGCCGGCCACTGAATTCACGGATGGCGCCCGAGAGGAGAGATCGATGAGCGGCGGACACACGCAGGAGAGACTTGCCGAACCGCTGCGCGTGATCGACTTTCATAACCATTTCACCGGCCCGTCCTTCAAGCTGACTTTGCAGGACAGGACCAAGAATCCGGCGGCGCGCGCCGCGAGCGCCAAGGTCGAGGCGCTGCTTGAAAGTCCGGCCGCGCTTCTCGATTCTCTCGAACAGACCGGTGTTTCCGCACGGGTGATCAATATCCCCACGGCTTTCCTGGAAGACGCGGACGGCAACGTGCCGCCGGACACGCACCGTCGCATCAACGATGAAGTCGCCAATCTCGCGGCCAAATACCCCGGCAAGATTTATGGGCTTGCCTCCATCGACGCTTTCTCCGGCGACGCCGGCGCGCGGGAAGTACACCGCGCCTTCAAGGATCTCGGCTTGCGAGGAATATTTGTCGAGAGCGCATCAGGCGACCTTCTGCTCGATTCACCTCAATCGCGCCCGACATTGGCGGCGGCGGAGGAACTGGGAATTCCTGTCTTCATTCACCCGCTAACGGATCCGCAACTGCACGCGCGCTTCAGCCGGACCGGCAGGCTGGGCATGATCCTTGCCCGCGGAACCATCAATGCGGCTTCGCTGTTCTCCCTGCTCGACACCGGCGTTTTTGACGAATTGCCGAAACTCAAGGTCGTCGTCACCACGCTCGCCATCGGCGGCGTGCTCATGGCCGGCGGTTTGGGCGACGGGCAGCGCATCCGCGGCGATACGCCCGAATTGCTGCGCCGGCATGTCTATATCGACACGATGGGACTCGATCCCGCGCTCGTCGGTTCGATGGAGGCGTTGCTTGGCGCCGATCACGTGCTTGCGGGAACCGACTGGCCGATCAACGTCGAAAAGGACGTTCCGGCGCGGCTGCAAAAGGCGCTGGAAAGGGCCGGCCTCGACGCCGAACAGCAGCGGATGGTGGCAAGCGGCAATACGCTCCGGCTGCTTTCGGCCGCCTGATTTTCAGCCGATTTTGGGGCGGCCGGGCGCCGCGCCAACCTAGAGCGGTTCACGTTTATTCGGAAACGATAGGGAATTCCCTCAGGGTTTGATTTGTGGTTCGAGATGGATGCCGGGTAAGGAGGCCAGCATCCATGACCCGACCTTATTCGATCGAACGGGCCTTCGCCAAGATCAAGCATTGGATGCGAACCGCACGGAAACGAAACATGGAAGACGCCTGGCGGCACGTCGGACTTATCGCCGGAACAGTCCCCCACACGAATGCGCCAACTACTTCAGGAACGCAGGATATGCTTCCGTCAATAGGTGAAAGACTCTAGCCGGCACCGCCCCGCCTGCAGATGGATAATCTGCGATCTTCAACGCAGGACATGCACCGAGCAGGGCGCGTGACGAACGACCCGGGCAGCCGTCGAACCGAGCAAATAATCCTGCAAGTTCGGCGCATGAGATCCGACGTTGTTGCCGGTCGAAAGCTCCTTGTGTCCCCCAATCGGGTCCGGACCCTAAACGACCTCGACGGCCTGCATCATGCCCAAATCCTCGTGGCGCAGGATGTGGCAATGAATGACGAACTTCCCCCTGAATTTCCTGAAGTTCGTCTTGAAGGTGACCGAGCCGGGTTGGCCGCGCCGCCGGACCGGCAGGGCGATCGTGTCCTGCCAACGGCGCAGCGGGGAGTCGATCGCCAGCTCCACGCCGTCGAAATGGGTCACGAAAAAC
>JAJECC010000092.1 GCA_022822205.1 Rhodospirillales bacterium
CGGTGGCGCTCCCCGGTCCCCCGGGTGCGTTGCGGGCCTCGTCCGATGCACACACATCGCACGTCGGCCCGCGCCTGCCCGGCTAACCGATGAGCGCCATCAAATTGATCCAATCTGGCCGGATACTGCTCTGGGCAATTCGTAAGTCATTGATTTTTCAAATTGCTGTGTTATGCAGTCGGCGCATGAGCGGGCTGATGCTTCAAAGCGTGGACGATGAGTGGACCGGCGAACAGGCGCGGAATGACGGCGCCCGGCCGGATGGCGGCCGGAATTCAATAATCCGGATCCGCGACGTCGAGGTGGTTTATCCCGATGGCACCCGGGCCCTTCATCCCCTTTCCCTGGATTTCATGGACGATCAGGTCACGGTTCTGCTGGGGCCCTCCGGCGCCGGCAAATCGACCTTGCTGCGCACCCTGAACCTTCTGGTTCCGCCCACGGCCGGACGGGTGATGAATGGCGAAAACCGCCCCCTCGAAACCGCCGGGGACATTCGCGGACACCGCACGAAGACGGCGATGATCTTCCAGCAGCACCAGCTGATCGGGCGGCAGACCGCGCTGCAGAACGTGCTGGCCGGCCGGTTGGGAAAACATGCGTTCTGGCGGACGTTGTGGCCGTTTTCCGAGCGCGAACGCCGCCTCGCGCTCGCTTGTCTCGACCGTGTGTCTCTCTTCGACCGGGCGTTCAGCCGCTGTGACAGCATGTCCGGCGGACAGCAGCAGCGGGTGGGGATCGCCCGCGCCCTGGCGCAGCACCCGAAGATTATACTGGCCGATGAGCCGGTGGCCTCATTGGACCCGTCCTCGTCACATCGTGTCTTGACCCAACTCCGTGCAATCTGCAAGGAAGACCGAATACCAGTTGTTGTGAGTCTGCATCAGCTGGAATACGCCCGTGAGTTCGCCGATAGAATCATCGGATTGTCGAACGGGCATGTCGTGTTCGACGACGTTCCAGATGCCCTTACCGAGGGCGCACTATCCGCAATCTATGGAGAACCATAGCCGATAATCGAGAACTGAATTCGAACCTTCACCCGCCGGAAACTTAACAATTTCCTTTTCGTCAATCATTCCCTAGGGGGAAGTAAAATAATGCTTAGACGTACCTTTTTCCGCGTGTTTGCCGCGGCTCTTCTGACCATCGGTGTATCAGCGACAGCGGGCGCCGAAGACTACAATCCCAAGAAACTGAAAGTAGCGCTCTTGCCGGACGAGAACGCTGCGACCATCATCCAGCAAAACCAGGGTCTCAAGGACTACCTCGCCAAGAAACTGGGCAAGGAAATCGAACTGGTCGTGACCACTGACTATTCGTCGATGATCGAAGCCATGCGGTTCGGCCGTATCGATCTCGCTTATTTCGGTCCCGCGTCCTATACCATCGCCAAGGAAAAGATGAAGGGCGGCAAGCTCGACATCCAGCCCTTCGCGGCGCGCCTTAAAGGCGGATCGACCACCTATCAGTCGGTGATCATCGCCAACGCCGAAACGGACATCAGGACGATGGCCGATATCAAGGGCTCCGGCGTCGATGCGGCGTTCGGCGACCCGGCGTCGACCTCCAGCCACTTCGCGCCGAAGTTCACCCTGATGTCGGCCGGCGTCAACGTGGGCAGGGATTACAAGGAGAACTTCCTGGGCGCCCATGACGCCGTCGCGATCAACGTGCAGCGCGGCAACGCCAAGGTCGGCGGGCTTAGCCGGCCGATTTTCGAGCGCCTTGTCGAGCGCGGCATCATCGATCTGAAAAAGGTACGCGTGGTCGCCTACTCGAAGCCCATCCCGCAATATCCGTGGGTCATGCGCACCGATCTGAAGCCCGACGTGCAAAAGCGGGTCCGCTCGGCGTTCTACGGCCTCAAGAAAGGCACGCCCGAGGGCGATGCCGTTCTGAAGCCGTTCAAGTCCGACGGCTTCGCGGAAATCAAGGATGCGGATTACGATATCATCCGCGATATCCGGTCCAACGTGAAGCCGAGCTCCTAGGCCCGGCGGATAATGTGAAGCCCGGCGGGCCATCCGCCGGGTTTTCTCCCCAAAAAGGACCGCGGCCATGATCGACCCGCTGGCGATCTCCCAGACCCCGGACAGGGTCAACCAGCTTCTATCCGAGGAGCGCCGCCGCCGCCGCGTCACCACCGCCAGGATCGCGGCGGTCCTGGTGCTGATCTTCATCAGTCTCTGGGTCACGGAGATGCTGAACGGCAGCCGCCTCGCGGAAGGGCTGCCGGCCATCGGCACCATCATGAGCGAGATGTGGCCCCTCGACTTCTCGAGGTGGAAACAGTGGATCGGTCCGCTGATCGACACCATCGCCATGTCCATCGCCGGCACCGCCCTGGCCGTCGCCATGTCCGTGCCCATGGCGATTCTGGCGGCCAGGAATACCTCGCCCCACCCGGCGGTCTATCAGGTCGCCCGGCTGATCCTGAATACGCTCCGCGCCATTCCCGAACTCATCATGGGGATCGTGTTCGTCGCCGCCGTGGGCTTCGGCATGCTGCCGGGCGTTCTGGCCCTCGGTCTCCATTCGGTCGGCATGGTCGGTAAATTTTTCGCCGAAGCCATCGAGCATGCCCATCCGGCGCCCATCGAGGCCGCCCAGGCGACCGGCGCGACCCGCATGCAGGTGATCACTCACGGGGTTTTCCCTCAGGTCATTCCCTACTACGCGGACGTCACCATGTACCGCTGGGAGTACAATTTCCGCCAGTCCACGGTAATGGGCATGGTCGGGGCGGGCGGCATCGGCACGGAGCTGATCGGCTCGCTCCGGATTCTGGACTACCCGCAGGTCGGCGCGATCCTGCTGGTGATCCTCGGCGCGGTTACCGTCGTCGATACGCTCAGCAACTACCTGCGCCGAACGTTCCAGTAATTCCCTGCCGAAGCATTCCGGGCGTCATGTATGCGCGCCGGACGATGCATCACGATCGCATACGTGGCTTGGCCGGCTTGTTCCATCGCCTGCCGGAATGGCATTATTCTACGTGGAGATATTGGATCAGGCGGCCTGTCGGGAGCCGCCGGACGGGAGGCGTCCCATGAAGTTTTCATTCGTGCTGTATGCGTTGCTCTGGGTGCTGCGGTTTACCGCATGGCGCCATCCGGCCTTCCGCGAACGCCTCAAGGAACGAAACCTGACGGCGCAATTCCTCAGCCAGGCCGACGGGCGCGGCCGGTGGTTCCGCTTCCAGGACGGCCGTATTCACTCGGGCGCCGGCGTGAAGGACAACGCCGAGGTTCTGCTGATTTTCAAGAATGCGGATATCGGCGGCCGGCTGCTCATGCCGCCCATCGACCATCTGGAGCAGATCGAGGCGATCAAGAACTTTCAGCTGATGATGGAGGGCGAGGACGAAGACACCTATTGGTTCGCGGTCACCGTGATGATGACCCAGCACATCGGCTGGAAGTACGGCACCCCGGTGGAGAACGGCGAAATCCGCTACACCAGCCACACAAATGGCGGCCCCGTATTCGTCTATGTGAAGGACGGCAGGATCGTCCGGATCACCCCCATCGAGTTTGACGACGAGGATCCGCAGCCCTGGGAAATCGAGGCCCGCGGCCAGACCTTCCGCCCGCCCCGGCGCACCACCTTGGCGCCCCACGGCCAGACCTCGAAATCGCTGATCTATTCCAAGGAGCGCAACCTCTATCCGATGAAACGGGTGGACTTCGACCCCGACGGCGAGCGCAACATCCAGAACCGGGGCGTCTCCGGCTACGAGCGGATTTCCTGGGAAGAGGCCCTGGACATCGTCGAGGCCGAGATCAAGCGGGTGAACCGTCAATACGGCCCGGGCGCCATCATGGTCAGCCGCACGTCGCATCATACCTGGGGCAATATCGGCTACTACATCAGCGCCATGAACCGGTTCGCCAACATCCTCGGCGCGACCACCACCACCCTCAATCCGGATAGCTGGGAGGGCTGGTACTGGGGCGCCATGCATCACTACGGCCATTCCATGCGCAACGGCGCGCCGGAAATTTACGGCCTGGTGGAGGACTGTCTCCAGGAATGCGAGATGATCGTCTACTGGTCGTCGGACCCGGAAGTGACCAATGGCGTCTACGGCTCCTTCGAAGGCACGGTGCGCCGTCAATGGGCCAAGGATTTGGGCATCAAGTCGGTCCACATCGATCCCTACCTCAACGAGTCCGCGGCCTGGGTGGGGGGCAAGTGGTTCGCGCCCCGTCCGGGCACCAGCCCGGCGCTGGCCCACGCCATCACCCATGTCTGGATGACCGAGGACCTTTACGACAAGGAATACGTCGCCCAACGCACCACCGGCTTCGAAAAATGGCGGGACTACATCCTGGGCCAAGAAGACGGCGAGGCGAAGACCCCGGAATGGGCCGAGGCGGAGACCGGCGTGCCGGCCAAGGACATCCGGGCGCTGGCCCGCGAATGGGGCTCGAAGAAGACCTACCTCGCCGCCGGCGGCATGGGGGTGACCCTCGGCGGGGCGTGCAGAACCTCCACCGGCGCCCAATGGGCGCGGGCCATGGTTTGCCTGATGGCCATGCAGGGGCTCGGCAAGCCGGGCGTCAATTTCGGCAACCTGCAATTCGGCTCGCCCATCGACTACTCGTTCTATTTCCCGGGTTACGCCGAGGGCGGTTTCTCGGGCGATCTCGCCAATTCGGGCAATGCGATCTCGCTCTACCAGCGGATGCCCCACCTGATCTCCATGAACCCGGTGCAGCAGACCATTCCGCGGCTCAAGCTGCCCGAGGCCATCATGGACGGCAAGGCCGAGGGCTATCCCATCGACCCCCGGTTCATCGAGGGACAGTTCTTCCCCGTGCGCTACCCGTCCCCGGGCCATTCGCCGGTGAGGATGATGTACAAGTACGGCGGCTCCTATATCTCGACCCAGCCGGACAGCAACCGCTACGCCCGGATGTACAATTCGGAGAGCCTGGAGTTCGTGGTCTCCCAGAGCATCTGGCATGAGGGCGAGGTGCGGTTCGCCGATCTGATCCTGCCCGCCTGCACCAACTTCGAGCGCTGGGACATCGGCGAATGGGCGAGCCCGCAGGGGTACGGCTATGACTGGATCGGCCAGCTCAATCACCGGGTGATCACCATGCAGCACCCGACCATCGAGCCGCTGGGAGAAAGCAAGTCCGATTTCTCCATCTTCCTCGAAGTGCTGAAACGCCTGGGCCACAGCGCCTACTATTCGGAAGGGATGACCGAGCGCGACTGGGTGAAGCGGATGTTCGACGCCTCCGACCTGCCCAGGCACATCTCGTGGAAGAAGTTCCTCAGGAAAGGCTATTTCGTCGTGCCGGCGGAACCCAAATCCAATTGGCCGCGGACGGCCTACCGCTGGTTCGCCGAGGGACGCAAGAAGGACGTGCCGGAGCCGCACCCGCTGCCCGGCTCCTACGGCGAGAACTTTCGCGAAGGGCTGCAGACCCAGTCGGGCAAAATCGAGTTCGAGGCCGAGAGCCTCAAGCGCTACGGCCAGGACCCGGAGCGCCCGCCGCTGAACAAATATATCCCGTCCTGGGAGGGGCTCGGCACCGCCGGACTGCTGGAGAAATATCCGTTGCAGCTGATCTCGCCGCACGCCCGCTATTCCTTCCACACCAACGGCGACGGCAAGGATTCGGCGACCAACGACCTCATGGACCACCGGGTCGAGATCGACGGCTATTACTATTGGATCGCGCGCCTCAACCCGGAGGATGCCGCCGCCCGCGGCATCGGGGAAAACGACCTGATCAAGCTCCATAACGACCGGGGCGCGGTGGTATGCGCGGCGCAGATCACCAACCGGCTGCTGCCGGGCGTCGTTCACTGCCGCCAGGCGGCGGCCCGCTATGATCCCATGGGCAAGCCCGGCTATTCGGTCGACCGGGGCGGCTGCATCAACAATCTCACGCCGGCCCGGTCGCAGTCGCTGAAGACCCACTCGGCGGCCTACAACGCCTGTCTGATCGAGGTCGTGAAATGGAACGGCGAGACCGGTCTCGACGGCGTTACGCCGGCCGCGCGGCCCGCGCCCGAGCCCGCGCCGGAATTGGCGCCGGCGAGGTAGGGGGGCGGGGCGATGAGCAAATGGAACATGATCGTCGATGCCGCCAAGTGCGAGAACTGCGGCAACTGCTACCTCTCCACCGTCGATGAGTACACCGGCAACGACCATCCGGGCGTCGCCGCGGAGATGCCGCTCCACGGCCACAGGTGGATCGAGATTCTGAAGCGGGAGCGGGGCCAAGCGCCCATGGTCGACGTCACCTACGCGCCGGTCATGTGCAATCACTGCGACGATGCGCCGTGCATGGAAGCGGCGGAGAACGGCGCCATCGCCAAGCGGGCCGACGGCATCGTCATCATCGATCCCGTCAAATCGAAGGGTCAAAGACAGATCGTCGACGCCTGTCCGTATGGCGCGGTCTACTGGAACGAGGAAAAGGAAATCCCGCAGGCCTGGCCGTTCGATGCGCACCTTTTGGATCAGGGCTGGAAGCATCCCCGCTGCGTTCAATCCTGCCCCACCGGCGCGCTCCGCGCGGTCAAGGTGGACGACGCGGAGATGGCCCGCATCCGGCGCGAGGAGGGACTGGAGGACTTCCGGCCCGATCTCGATACCAGGCCGCGGGTTCACTACAAGAACCTGGGCAAGTACCGCTACGAGTTCATCGGGGGAACGGTGGCCGCCGCCCGGGACGGCATCGAGGATTGCGTCGAGGGTGCCGAGGTGGTGCTGAAATACGCCGGCGACGAGCTCGCCCGCACCGCCACCGACAATTACGGGGACTTCCGGTTCGACGGGCTCAGGGCCGGCAGCGGCGTCTACGCCATCGAGGTGAGCCATCCCGATTTTCCCGGCGCGTCGGCCCAAGCCGAACTGGGCGGGAGCACCTACGTCGGCACCATCGCCCTCGGGAGTTAGCCCGCGGCCCGTTCGACGAATTCCCGCGCCGTCATGCCCGGCGCCGCGCCGAGGGCGGCGGCCCGGCCGTTGACCATCGAAATCACGCCGTCCCCGTAGCACGACCGCGCATCGCTGATCCGCGCCGACGCGGCGCTCACCAGGGCGGCCGCAATGCCCCGTTCGTCGAATGCCGGCAGGCGGCTTGTGGAGGAGCCGTCGGGGCAGATGCCGGCGTCGTGATAGATTCCGGCGCGGATGGCGATCCCGCGGGCCGGCTCGCCGGTCCCGCCGACGAGGCCGCCATGGGAGCCGGTGACGATGATCTGTCCGGCGTCCGGGGCGTCCATCAAAACGCTGGAATCCAGGCCCCAGACCTTGATCCCGTGCAGTTCCGCCAGCAGATGCCGTCGGGGCTCTCCGGCGGCCGGCACGTTGCCCGCAAATGCGGGGGCGTTTGCCAGCAAATGCGCGGCCTCGATGCAGGTTTGGCCCTGTCGGACCCCGTATCCTTGCGCCAGCCGGTTGGCCCGGCTGATCACGCCCCGCGCCAGCATGTCCCCGCCGTCGCTGAGCCGGGCCGAGGTATGGGAGATGCAGGCGGCGGGGAGGCCGATTTCGTCGCCGAACGGCAGGGCGGCGATGCCCGCCTCGTCCCTGCCGATGCCGCAGTCGTTGAGGATGACGGCGCGGACGCCCGCCTTCGCCGCCCACGACGCGGGTCCCGCCGAGCCTTGGGAGCCGAGAATCGCAACTCTTCCCCGCGCCGTTTCGTCCAGCTTGGTCGCGCTGGAGAGGGTGACGAATTCGGTGATGGCGGACCTCCCTGTTTTCCGCGTTGGTTCAGGGAAACAGCTTATCCCATGGAGGGCGGGGACGGGAGGCTAGTGGCCGTAGCCCGCCTTTTCGAAATAGCGCTGATGGTATTCCTCCGCCGGCCAGAAGGCGGAGAAGGGCGCGACCTCGGTGACCACCGGGTTGCGGACCCGCCCGGATTCCTCCAGCCGGGCGATCGACTTGCGGGCCTGGGCCTCCTGGTCCGGGGAATGGTAGTAGACGGCCGAGCGGTATTGGGTGCCGATATCCGGGCCCTGGCGGTTCAGGGTCGTCGGGTCGTGCACCTCCCACAGCTTGTCGAGAAGCTGGTCGAAGGACACCGTCGCCGGGTCGAAGTCGATTTGAACCACTTCGGCGTGGCCGGTCTTGCCGGTGCACACTTCTTCGTAGGTCGGGTTGTCCCTGGTTCCGCCCGAATAGCCGGAGATCACCTCCGAAACGCCGTCCACCTTGCGGAAGGCGGCTTCCACGCCCCAGAAACATCCCGCGCCGAATGTCGCTTTTTCCATGGTTCTGCCCCGAAACTGCTTTAGGTTACCGGTCCGTAGGATAGCCGGGGAGCGCGCCGTGTCGAGCCTAGAACGCCTGCTCAGTATTCTCGACCTCTATACGGAGGCCGAGCCGGTCTGGACCCTGGAGGAGATCGCTTCCGAAATGGGGTTCACCCGCTCGACCACCTACCGCTACGTCAAGGAGCTGTGCGATTCGGGGCTGCTGCTGTCCATCGGCAAGGGGGCCCATGTTCTCGGGCCCAGGATCATCGAGTTCGACCGGCAGATCCGCAATTGCGATCCGCTGGTGGCGGCGGCGAACGACGTATTGCCGGCGCGGACCGGCGGCGGGAACCCCGGCCTGTTTCTGGTCTGCAGCCTGTACGGCGAGAAGGTGCTGTGCATCCACCAGGAGCCGGTGATTTCCGACTTCAGCGTTTCCTATACCCGCGGCCGGCCGATGCCGCTGTTCTACGGGGCGACGGCCAAGGTGATCCTCGCCTACCTCCCGGAGCGGCGCCTCAGCAAGCTGTTTCTCAACCATCGCCTGGAGATCTCCAAGGCCGGGCTGGGCGGCGAATGGGATGAATTCCGGGCCGGCCTGAAAGCCATCCGGCAGGCCGGCCATGTCATCAGCCGGGGCGAGGTCGACCCCGGCTACTACGCGCTCGGGGCGCCCATCGTCGCGGGCGAAAACAAGGTCATCGGAAGCCTGACGCTGGTCGAGCATGACCGGGGACAGTCGTTTGCGGACGAAACCATCGCCGAGGTCACCGAGGCGGGGCGCCGGCTGAGCGAGCGGATCGGCCATATTCTCGACGACCACGATGCCTCGATTTCGACGCACAGGCCGGCCATACCCGCACGGACGGCCAATACGAACAGCAAGTAGGCTGATACGGCGGCCGCCAATTCCCTCTCCCCCGGAAGGAGAGGGACGCGAAGGCTTTGCGAAGCGGCAGCTGAGCTTAGCCGGCCTACGCCGTCCGAAAGTCGGCTTCGGCCGACTGAAGGCCGGAGCTGGGTGAGGGGGATTGCCGTTTCACCCCCACCTTCATTTTCACCCCCACCCCAACCCTCCCCCGTCAAGGGTGAGGGAGATTTTCCTTTAACCCAATTCCCCACTTTCCCCCACCCGCCCGGCGCGCGTTCCCGCCGAACGCGCGCAGGGCCTTCATGCTGGGCAGGGGTCTGTCGGGAGCGTTTGGCATAACAATTTTGGTATCTATTCTGTCTTATTTTTGAAATTTCAAAACGGCGCATTTTTTGTCATGTTGGTTGCATCTCCCACCAGCGCCCGTTGCGCCGTTGTAGGAGAAAGGCGCCGAAATCCGACGTGTTTCGAAGCGACGGCTGAGTTGCGGTTATGGAGGGCCGATTTATGGGATTGCAAGTTGTGTCCGATCTGGAATCGTTCCGAGCTATAACTTTAAATATAACTAGGCCGAGCCGAGCCGTTCCCGTGCGCAGTGGGATTATCGATCGATGGTGAACGCCCGCACCGGCGACCGCGAGATACGGACCGCGCTTTCGGAGAGCCGCCGGCTGTTCCTGTCGGTCGGCTTCTTCAGCGTGTTCGTGAACCTGCTGATGCTGACCGGCCCGATCTTCATGCTGCAGGTCTACGACCG
>JAJECC010000098.1 GCA_022822205.1 Rhodospirillales bacterium
GCACGTCAAGGAGAAGCGCCCGACCATGGTGCGCAATCTTCGCAACCTGTTCGGCCGCGCCCGCCTGACCGAGCAGGAGGTCCGGACGCTCAGGGGCATCATCGCCTCGTTGGTGAAGCACAAGCCCGGGAAGTAGCGGGCTCGGCCTAGGCCCCCGACGCCGCCTTCGCCCCATTGCGCGCCAACTCGTCCGCCCGCTCGTTCTCCGGATGGCCGGCATGACCCTTGACCCAGTGCCACGACACGTCGTGCTTCCGCGCCAATTCGTCGAGCTCCCGCCACAGCTCGTGATTGACGCGGTATCCGCCGCCCTTGACCTTGAAGTTCTTGGCCTTCCAGCCGGCGAGCCATTCGGTCATGCCCTTCTGGACATAGGTACTGTCGGTATACACCGCGACACGGCAGGGACGGGTCAGCGCTTTCAGGCCCTCGATCACCGCCGTCAATTCCATCCGGTTGTTGGTGGTGGCCGGCTCGCCGCCGGACAGTTCTTTTTCGTGCCCATTGAAGCGGAGAATCGCCCCCCAGCCCCCGGGCCCGGGATTGCCGCTGCAGGCGCCGTCGGTGAACAACTCCACATGGTCGGTATCAGCCATACCGCCTTCTAGAACAGAAATGGGGTTATGAAAACCGTTGCCCCAGCCCCCCTCGTGAGCCCCCTTGCGTGCGCCCTTGTGGGCGCCCGAGGCCTCAACTAAAGTCAGACCGATGAAATCCGCCGAGCCGGCGGAGAAATACTCAACGGAGGTCCTTCGAGATGAGCGAACCTGTCGTAGCTCAAAAAAGCCCGATCAAGCAGGAACTTGAGGCGGGGCAATCATACTTTTGGTGCTCCTGCGGCTACAGCGAGAAGCAGCCCTACTGCAACGGCGCCCACAAGGAACATGGGATGGCGCCTATGAAGGTCGACAGCGACAAGGACCAGACGGTGTTTTTCTGCGGCTGCAAGCAAACCAAGACGCCGCCCTACTGCGACGGCACACACAACTCGCTCTAGCAAGCCAACCGCCGACGTGAGTGCCCCCGGCCAGATAAAGTTGCGTATTTTTCGGCGGACAGCCGGACTGGCGGTCCTGGCCGCATTTCTCGCCGCCTGCGAAGTCGATCCGCCGAGTCTCGCCGATCTTGGAATTGGTGGGAAGGGGCCGCTCCCGGGTTGCCCGCCCGTCAAGTTGCTGGGCGCCGCCGCTGAAATCGTCCAGTACCGGGAAGGCCCCGGCCGCGACATCACGGATATCGTCCACGAATCCAAGCTCGTCGGGTTTACGGGCAACTGCGAATTCATCGGGGATTCTCCGAATTTTACCCACGTCAAAGTGCTGATGCGGCCGGTGTTGGACATATCTCGAGGACCGGCGGCGGCCGGCCGCACGCTCGACCTAAGTTACTTTGTCGCAATTCCGGAGTTCTATCCGAGGCCCGAAGGGCGCCGGGAAATGTCTGTCCGCGTTTTGTTTCCGGAAAATCGCTCGACCCTTCGGGTTCAGGACGAGGAAATCTCGCTGACCATCCCTCTGTCGGGCGGGCGCAGCGCGCCGGATACCGATATCTTTCTGGGCTTCGTCCTGACCGAAGAGCAACTGAAGGCCAACCGGGAAGGGCGAAGCGCTGCCGGCGGGGATAGGAGGTAGCACCGTGTCCGGCGGTGCATCTCGAACGACGCATCTCCATGAGCTGCATGTCTCGCTTGGCGCCAAGATGGTGCCCTTCGCCGGCTATGACATGCCGGTCCAATATACAGGCATCATCGCGGAGCACCGCCATACGCGGTCCGGCGCCGGATTGTTCGATGTCGGACACATGGGTCAGGGGCGCCTCACCGGGGCAGGGGCCGCCGCGGCGCTGGAAACGCTCGTGCCGGGCGACATAACGGGGCTGGCCGAGGGCCGCATGCGCTACACCCAATTGACCAATGAACACGGCGGTATTCTGGATGACCTGATGGCGTCCAAAATCGGCGATGCGATCTTCCTGGTGGTCAATGCGTCGAGAAAGGAAAGCGACTTCGCGCACATTGCCGGGGGTATTGGGTCGGATGCCGCGCTCGAAATCCTGGCTGATCGGGCCCTCATTGCGCTTCAGGGGCCGAAGGCGGCGGCGGTGCTCGGCCGCCATGCGCAGGGTGTTGCCGAAATGAAATTCATGACCATTTCCGCGGTCGACGTCCTGGGCGCCGAATGTCTGGTCTCGCGGTCCGGTTATACCGGGGAGGATGGCTACGAGATATCCATTCCCGGCGAATCGGCCGTCGAAATTGCCCAGACCCTGCTCGCCGAATCCGAGGTCGAGCCTATCGGACTGGGCGCGCGGGATACGCTGCGGCTGGAGGCCGGGCTTTGTCTCTACGGCAGCGATATCGATGAGACCACGACACCGGTGGAAGCGGGGCTCACGTGGTCGATCGCCAAACGCCGCCGCAAAGAGGGCGGATTCGTCGGCGCACCGGTGATTCAGCAGCAACTCGCCGACGGTCCGGAGCGCCGCCGGGTGGGGTTGAAACCGGACGGCAAGGCGCCGGTGCGGGCGCACGCCGAGGTCCGCGGCAAGCTCGGCGAGTCCGTCGGCGAGGTCACCAGCGGCGGCTTCGGGCCGACCGTCGACGGACCGGTCGCGATGGGCTATGTAAAAAGTGAACATGCCGAAGAGGGAACGCCGGTGGATATCATGGTTCGCGGCAAGCCCTTGCCGGCCACCGTGGTTAAATTGCCCTTCGTCGAGCAACGCTACTTCAAGGGGTGACATCGGGAGGGACCTGCGGGTCCCGGATCAGGGAGTCAAAGCTCATGGCCGACATGAAATTCACCAAGGAACACGAATGGATCGCCGTTGACGGCGACGTCGGTACCGTGGGCATATCCGAATACGCCCAGGAACAGCTGGGCGATGTGGTGTTCGTCGAGGTGCCGGACGTCGGCAAGTCGTTCAACCGCGGCGAGGAAGCAGCGGTGGTTGAATCGGTCAAAGCCGCCTCGGAAGTGTTCGCCCCGGTGGATGGCGAAATCGTCGAGGTCAATTCCGGTCTCGAAGACGCCCCCGGCACCGTCAACGAGGATGCCTTTGGGGGCGGCTGGTTCTTCAAGATCAAGGTCAACGATGCGTCGCAGTTGGATGAACTGATGGACAAGGCGGCCTACGACGCCTACATCGCGGAACTCGATTAATGCGGTTCCTGCCGCTCTCCGGCGCCGACCGGGCCGAGATGCTCGCGGCCATCGGGGTGCCGGCCATCGAAGATCTATACAAGGATGTGCCGGAGGGGTTGCACCTCGCGGCGCCTGTCGACCTGCCGTTCCATGCCGGTGAGCTTGACGTCGGCCGCGATCTGGCGGCGCTGGCCGCCCGAAATCTCGACGGTGGATCGGCGCCGTTCTTCGTCGGTGGCGGAGTCTACCGGCATCATGTGCCGGCGGCGGTGGATCATCTGATCCAGCGGGGAGAATTTCTGACCGCCTACACGCCCTATCAGCCGGAGGTGTCGCAAGGCACGCTGCAGGCGTTGTTCGAGTTCCAGACCCAGGTCGCCCTGATCACCGGCATGGATGTCGCCAACGCGTCCCTGTATGACGGGTCGACCGGCTGCGCCGAGGCGGCGATGATGGCCTGCCGGGTCACCAAGCGAAGCCGGGTCGTGCTGTCGGGCGGCCTGCATCCCCATTATCGCGAAGTGACCGAGACCAATGCCCGGTTTCTCGATCTGCGGATCGATGCGCTGAACCCAGACCCCGCGACGCCCGAGGATCTTGCCTCCCGCCTCGACGAAGAGACGGCGTGCATCGTGGTCCAGAACCCGGATTTTTTCGGCCGGGTGCGCGAGTTGTCGGCGCTGGCTTCCGCCTGCCGCGATGCGGGCGCGCTTTTGATCGTCGTGGTCAATGAAATCGTATCCTTGGGCGCTCTGAAATCACCCGGCGATATGGGGGCCGATATCGTTGCCGCCGAAGGCCAGTCCCTCGGCAACGCCATGGGATTCGGCGGCCCGCATGTGGGTCTGTTTGCGGTGATGGACCGGTTGCTCCGCCAGATGCCCGGCCGCCTCGCCGGCCAAACCGTTGACGTGGACGGCAACCGGGGCTGGGTGCTGACCCTCTCGACCCGTGAGCAGCATATCCGACGCGAGAAGGCGACCAGCAACATCTGCACGAATTCGGGCCTTTGCGCCCTGGCGTTTTCCATCCACCTCACCATGCTCGGAGAGGCGGGGTTCACCCGTATGGCGGAGCTCAATCATGCGGCGGCGGTCAAGTTGGCGGAGCGGCTGGGCGCGGTGGACGGCGTCGAAATCGTCAACGACACTTTCTTCAACGAGTTCACGCTCCGGCTCGACCGGCCCGCGGCGCCGGTGGTCGAGGCGATGGCCGGCCAAGGCGTGCTCGGGGGGGTTCCGGTTTCGCGGCTGCTGCCCGGCGAAGCGGCGCTGGAAAACCTGCTGGTGGTCGCGGCGACCGAAACCAATACCGAGGCCGAGATGGACAAGTTCGCCGACGCGCTGGGCGGGGCTTTGTAGATGGCCGGGACGATCACCGGAAATAAGGGGCTTCAGCAAGAGGAAGCGCTGATCTTCGAGCAGGATTCACCCGGTCAATCGGGCGTCGATCTGCCGGCGCCGGATGCCGTTCCATCCCGGCTTGGCGAGGCCGCGCGAACCGCGCCGGTCGGCCTGCCCGGCCTCTCGGAGCCGCAGGTGGTGCGCCACTACCTGCGGATCAGCCAGAAAAACTACGCCATCGATGCCGGTATGTATCCGCTGGGCTCATGCACCATGAAGCATAACCCCCGGCTCAACGAGAAGATGGCGCGGCTGCCCGGATTTGCCGACATCCACCCCCTGCAGCCCGAAAGCACGGTGCAGGGGGCGCTCGCGCTGATCAACGAATGCGCCCGGTGGCTGACGACGCTCACCGGGATGCCGGGGGTCGCCATGTCGCCGGCGGCCGGCGCCCACGGAGAGCTGACGGGCCTGATGACCATCCGGGCGGCGCTCGAAGACCGGGGCGGCCCCCGCAAGCGGGTATTGGTGCCCGAATCCGCCCACGGCACCAATCCGGCGAGCGCGCATATGTGCGGCTATACGGTGGAGGCCATCCCGGCGGACGAGACGGGCCGGGTGGACTTGGCGGCGCTCAAGGACCGGATCGACGACGACGTCGCCGCCGTCATGATCACCAATCCCAACACCTGCGGCCTGTTCGAGGGCGACATGAAGAACATGTCGGATGCCATCCACGCCGCCGGCGGCTATGTCTACTGCGATGGGGCCAACTTCAACGCCATTGTCGGGCGGGTCCGGCCGGGGGATTTGGGCATCGACAGCATGCACCTCAATCTGCACAAGACATTCTCCACGCCGCACGGCGGCGGCGGTCCGGGGGCGGGGCCGGTGGTGCTGTCGGCAGCGCTGGTGCCGTACGCGCCGTTGCCGTACGTGGTTGCCGGCGAGGATGGATTTCATTTGGTCGAGCACGCCGATAATGCGGAAGGCAAACCCTACGGCCGGATGAAGGGGTTCCACGGCCAGTTCGGGGTCTTTGTCCGGGCGCTGGCCTACATGATGAGCATGGGGGCGGATGGGCTCCGGCAGGCCTCGGGCGATGCGGTGCTCAACGCTAATTACCTTCTCGCCGCGCTCGAGGACGATCTCTCGCTGCCTTATCCCGGCCCGTGCATGCACGAGGTGCTGTTCGACGATCATTTCCTCAAGGATACCGGTGTCACCACCCTCGATTTCGCCAAGGCGATGATCGACGAGGGCGTTCATCCCATGACCATGTATTTCCCGCTGGTGGTACATGGCGCCCTGTTGATGGAACCCACCGAGACCGAAAGCAAAGCGGCCCTCGACAGCTTTGTCGGGATGATCAAGGGTCTGGCGTCCGAGGCCAAGGCGGGAAACACCGAATTGTTTGATGAAGCGCCCCGCCATACCCCCCGCCGGCGGCTGGACGAGACCACCGCGGCGCGCTCGCCCGTGCTGCGCTGGCGCCCGGCCCTTGAGTAGAGCAATATCCGGCCAAATTGGATCAAATTGACCGGAAACTGCTCTATTGACCCTCGCGCCACCAGGCCATGGTCAGACCGCCGGCGGCGAGCAGCAGGAACAACAGTGCCGGCAGCAAAGGCGCTTGGCGGACACCCGTCACTACGTAGGATCCGTTGCGCACCAGGCCGAGCCAGTCATTGCC
>JAJECC010000136.1 GCA_022822205.1 Rhodospirillales bacterium
CGAGTCGAAGCCCTGACTATCAATCAAAGTGCCGTCACGTTTTCCGGATGCCGGCATCGGCTCGCCGTCATCCGCCACGCCACGCGCAAGCAGTATTGGCCCGCCCCCAATGAGTGGTCCACCGCTTGTCTCGTCACGGTACGCTAAGACGTAGAAATGGGTGGGGCGAGTCGTCTGCCGTCCCATTGAACTTTCGTAGGATATTTTGGCCTGGCTGCTGGGTGTTGGCTTTTTCGAGATTCAATCAAGCCACCGGTGGTCGCTCGGCAGTCGAGCAGATCTATCATTCGCTGCCGCCTATGTGCTGCCTTGTCCAACCCCAAAATTGGACAAGTATATTCGTGGTCTATAACCAATTGAAAATAATAGAGAAATGGTGCCCAGGGGCGGAATCGAACCACCGACACCATGATTTTCAGTCATGTGCTCTACCAACTGAGCTACCTGGGCATCCGGGCGCCTGCACCGGGCGCCGCAATCGGACGGGGGTGTATAGAGAATTCTTGGGGGACTGTCCAGCGCGCCCGCCAAGGATCAGCCGGGAATCAGCCTGGGATCAGCCGGCTTCCCGCGGCGGATATTTGTCGGCGACATATCGGTCGACGATCGCCTTGAATTCGTCGCCGATATTGGCGCCTCGAAGGGTGACGGTCTTCTCGCCGTCGACGAAAACCGGCGCCGCCGGCTGCTCGCCGGTACCGGGCAGGCTGATGCCGATATTGGCGTGCTTGCTTTCGCCGGGGCCGTTGACGATGCACCCCATGACGGCCACCTGCATGGTCTCGACGCCGTCGAAGGACTTGCTCCACACCGGCATCTTGTCGCGGACATAGGTCTGGATTTCCTCCGCCAGTTCCTGGAACACGGTGCTGGTGGTCCGGCCGCAGCCCGGGCACGCGACGATTTGGGGCACGAACGAGCGCAAACCCAACGACTGCAGAATCTCCTGCGCGACGATGGCCTCCCTGGTCCTGTCGCCGCCGGGCTCGGGCGTCAGCGAAATCCGGATGGTATCTCCGATCCCCCGCTGCAGGAGCACCGCCAGCGCCGCGGTGGAGGCGACAATCCCCTTGGACCCCATGCCGGCCTCGGTCAGGCCGAGATGAAGCGCGTAGTTGCACCGCGCCGCCAGATCGCCGTAGACGGCGATCAGATCCTGAACGTTCGATACCTTGCACGAAAGGATGATGCGATTCGCCGGCAGCCCGATGTCCGTCGCCAGCGCCGCGCTTTCCAGGGCCGAGGCGACCAACGCCTCCCGGAGAACCTCCTGCGAATCCTTCGGGTTGGGCCGTTCGGCATTCTCGTCCATCAGGCGCGCCATCAAATCCGCATCGAGACTGCCCCAGTTCACGCCGATCCGGACCGGCTTGCCGAACTCGATGGCCTTCTCGATCATCGTGGCGAACTGGACATCCCGCTTTTCCTTGAAGCCCACATTGCCCGGATTGATCCGGTACTTGGCGAGGGCTTGGGCGCACTCGGGATACTTGGTCAGCAGCGTGTGGCCGTTGTAGTGGAAGTCGCCCACCAGCGGAACGCTTTCCCCCCGAAGATCCAGTATTTCCCGGATCCTCGGAACTTCGCGCGCCGCCGCCTCCGTGTTGACGGTAATCCGGACCAGTTCGGACCCCGCCTCTGCCAGCGCCGCCACCTGCCCGGCGGTCGCGGCGGCATCGGCCGTGTCCGTATTGGTCATCGACTGGACGACGATCGGCGAGGCGCCGCCGATGATCACGCCATCGACGTCCACGGGCAACGAGGCGCGCCTCGGGGCCGCACCGGCCGCCGGGAGAGTCGCGTCCGGCATCTCGTTCATTTGCGCTTCTGCCTTAATTTCAGCATAACGTCTGATAGTCTAACCTATACCTACCCTTCCGGAGAGGTTCTGCCAACCTGGATCGCTGCGCCCGCCATGGATGATACACCCGCGACAAGTGCTTCGACGCCCGGAATCGGCGGCGGTTCGCATGCCGGCCCCGAGGCGCCGTCGGGCAAGGACGCCGCGTACGAGAATTTTCCCGTGGGTTCATGGCTTCTGCCGGCGCATCTGAGACCGCACATCGCGAAATTCTACAGGTTCGCCCGGGCCATCGACGACATCGCGGACTCGCCCATCCTGCGGCCCGAAGAGAAACTCGAGCGCCTCGACGGATTCGCCGAGGTTCTGCAAAGCGGCGAGCGAAGGGACGGCTTCGAGACGGCATTGCTCATGCGGGACAGCCTGCGGGAGACGGCGGTGACCGGCCGGCACTGCCTGGACCTCATATCGGCGTTCAAGCAGGACGCAACCAAGCGCCGCTATGGGGACTGGGACGACCTGATCGACTACTGCAACCGGTCGGCGGCCCCGGTCGGCCGCTACCTCCTGGATCTGCACGGGGAGGACCCGGCCGGCTACCGCCAGTCGGACGCGTTGTGCAATCTTCTCCAGGTCCTGAACCATCTGCAGGACTGCAAGGAGGACTATCTGCTCCTCGACCGGGTCTACATTCCCGCGCCCTGGTTCGACGCCGCCGGCCTGCACGTCAACTCCCTGCTCGACCGGCGGCTCTCCAGTCCGGGACGCGGGCTGATCGACAGGGTGCTCGACGAGGCCGCGCCGCTGCTCGAACCGGCGGCGGAACTCCCCCTGGTCCTGAAGGACGACCGTTTGCGCAGGGAATCCGCGGTCATCGTCCGAATCGCCCGGAGGCTGGCGGACAAGCTTCGCCGGCGGGATCCGCTGGCGGCCCGCGTCGCGCTCAGCAAGGCGGAATACGCGGCCTGCTTCCTTGGCGGCGTCATTGCGCCAAGGACCCGGGTCCGATAGAGAGGCGCCATGAGCCCCGAAGCTGAAGCCGAAGCCGCCGACATTGCCGGCCTGGTAAGGAAATCCGGAACGTCGTTCTACTGGGCGATGCGTTTCATGCCGGCCGAGCGGAGAAACGCGATGTTCGCCATCTATGCGTTCTGCCGGGTGGTCGACGATATTGCCGACGACGCGGGCTCCGAATTCGAAAAGCGGTCCGCCCTGGATGAGTGGCGGGCGGAAATCCGGGAAGCGTTCGAGGGCCGGCCGGCGACGCCGATCGGGATGGCCCTCGCCGACGCGGCGAAGAAATATCCGCTGGCCCGCCGGGACCTCGCCCATGTCATCGACGGCATGGATATGGATTCGGCGGACCGGTTGAGGATCGACGATCTCGCCGAGCTGTTCGTCTACTGCGACCGGGTGGCCTGCGCCGTCGGCAGGCTGTCGGTCGCGGTCTTCGGCGAGACCGGCCCGATGGGACTGAGGCTGGCCAAGACCCTGGGCGATGCGCTGCAACTGACCAATATTCTCCGGGACATCGACGAGGACGCCGGCCGGGACCGCGTCTACATACCGAAATCGATGCTGTCGCGCGCCGGTATCGGGGACGGCGACGCAGCCGCGATTGCCGGGCATCCGAACCTGCCGGCGGTCCTCGAGGTGATTTCCCGACTGGCCGAGAGCCGGTACCGCGAGGCCGAATTCGCGCTCCGTCATTGCGATGCCCGGCGCGTCCGGGCCGCGAGGATCATGATGCGGGTCTACCGCCGTTCATTCGAGCGTCTCCGGCAACGGGGATGGCGCCCGCCCCGGGCGCCGGTCCGGCTGTCCAAGCTTGAGAAGCTCGGCATCGCCGTGGCGTCCTATTTTTAATTTAGCGGGCCCTACCCCGCCGCCCGCGGGTTTTCGGCCGCGGCGCCGTTCGCCAGCAGCGTCGGCAGTTTGAATTGGACGGTCTCTTCCACGCCGCTGACCGGCTGCAAATCGATGTCGCCCAGCTCGGACAGCCGGTCGATCAGCTCCTGCACCAGTTCCTCCGGGGCCGAGGCGCCCGCGGTGATCCCGATCGTCTTCACGCCCAACAGCCAGTTCGGGTCGAGGGACGTCGCATCGTCGATGAGATAGCTGGGAACGCCCGTCTCCGAGCCGATTTCCCGCAGCCGGTTCGAGTTGGAACTGTTTTGCGCGCCGACGACGAGCAGCAGGTCCACATCCCTGACGATGTCGCGCACGGCCTGCTGGCGGTTCTGGGTGGCGTAGCAGATGTCGCGGACGTCGGGCCCGACGATTGCCGGAAACCTCAGCTTCAGCGCCTCGATGATGTCGCGGGTATCGTCGACGCTCAGGGTGGTTTGGGTGACGTAGGCGACGTTCCCGGGATCGGCGACCTCCAGGGTATCGATGTCCTCGATGGAGGTTACCAGGTGCACGCCGCCGGGAATGCGCCCCTGGGTCCCTTCGACCTCCGGGTGGCCTTCGTGTCCGACGAGAACCACGTCCCGCCCGCGCATGGCGTGGTTTTGCCCTTCCTTGTGGACCTTGGAAACCAGGGGGCATGTGGCGTCGATGACCGGCAGGTCCCGGTCCAGGGCTTCGTTTTCGACCGCGGTCGACGTGCCGTGGGCGCTCAGAATGGTGACGGCGCCGTCCGGAATGTCGGAGACCTCTTCGACGAAGACGGCCCCCTTTTCGCGAAGCGTATCGACGACCCGCTTGTTGTGCACGATCTCGTGGCGGACATAGACCGGCGGACCGAACCGCTTGAGGGCCCGTTCGACGATTTCGATGGCGCGCTCCACGCCCGCGCAGAAGCCGCGCGGTTGGGCCAGGTAGACGGTGAAACTTGGGCGCGATTTACTCATTTATCCCACATGGCGCCGGACCGGCGCGGCTCGAGGAAACCCGTTTTCGTGCGGACAACGTCCTGTAAACGCAATTGGAAAATGGCCCTAAACCCCTGGGCTGTCAAATTGAATCATGGCGCGGGCCGGGACCGGCTCCCCGACGGGTATCTTGGGGGCGCGAGCCATGCACCGGGCGCATAGCGGTAAGTCGTTGAAATCATTCAATTCCCAAAAAACGACTGTTTTCGGGGACATGGACATTCATGGACATTTGATGACACCTTTTTGGGAGGTACCCCCCAATTGGTTCGTACAAAATTGCATGGCGCGCCTCTCGTAAGGGACGGCAATCACCACTTCATTTAGCCCGGGCGCGTGTGAGGGCAAGGGGGGAAGGAACAAAAGTCGTCATCACCCGCATGTCGTCATGCCCGGACTTGATCCGGGCATCCACGTGTATCGTGCACCGCCAGACGTGGATCACCGGGTCTAGGCCCGGTGATGACGACTTGTTGGTTCACCGTCACCCCGGCCCTCTCCCTCCGGGGGAGAGGGACCGTGGCCGTCAATTCATCGCCTACATGCCGTCCTGCTGCCCGTCGTCGTGGAACGTGAAGTCGTTTTCGTCCAGGTCGGTGGACGTGAAGCCCTGCAGCGTGATGGTGCCGCCGCCCGGGACCGTGATCACGGTATCGTTCCCGTTCTGCGCGACGGTCAGGTCGCTGAACGCGGTGATGGAGGTGAAGGCGCTGAGATCGATCGTATCCTCGCCGTCGGTGAAGTCGGTGATCGTGTCGCTGCCGTGGCCCGCGGCGAAGACGAAGGTGTCGTCGCCGTCCCCGCCTGTCAGCGTATCGTCGCCGGCGAGGCCGGTGATGGTGTCGTCGCCGGCGCCGCCCGTCAGGGTGTCGGCATTCGCGGTGCCGGTATACTCGTTCTGGTAAAGGATGAAGTCGGACGGGTCCAGGTCGCTCAGCTGGACCCCCCGCAGCGTGATCGTGCCCCCGCCGCAGAAGCCCAGGAAGATCACCGCGTCGTCGCCGGCCTGGAAGCCGAACAGGTCACCGAACGACGTGATGTCCGTGAAAGCGCTCAAATCGATCTTGTCGGTGCCGCTGGTGAAGTCGGTGATCGTGTCGTGGCCGCTGTCCTGGTTGAACACGAAGGTGTCGGCGCCGCCGCCGCCGGTCAGCATGTCGTCGGTGGTGCCGCCCTCGATGGTGTCGTCGTCGTCGCCGCCGGCGAAGTCGTCGAGGACGAACATGTCCGCGGTCAGGTCGGAGACCGACGTGATGCCGTTCAGCGTGATGGTGCCGCCGCCGAAATCCGACAGGTCGATCTGAACGCCCGTCACCGTATTTGGGTCGTTCGGATCCGTGACCGTCGTGATCTTCGCCTGCAGCTGCTGCCAGGTGATCGAGGCGGTGAAGGCGGTCAGGTCGATCTTGTCGCCCTGGGCCGCGCTGAAGTCGGTGATCGTGTCGGCGCCGCTCTTCTCGTCGAACACGAAGGTGTCGGCGCCGGTCCCGCCGGTCATCGTGTCGTCGCTGGTCCCGCCCTGAAGGACGTCGTCCGAATCGTCGTCGCCCACGATCCGGTCGAATACGAACATGTCCTCGGTCAGGTCGGAAATGGACGTGATGCCGTCCAGCGTGATGGTTCCGCCGCCCCAGTCGCTGAGATCGATCTTCAGGCCGACGACGACGCCGTTCTCCAGGACCGTCGTGATCTTCGTGCTCAGCACGTCCCAGGTGATCGTCTGCGAGAAGCTTCTCAGGTTGATCTTGTCCAGGGTCGTGTCGAAGTCGGTGATCGTGTCGTCGCCGCTGTCCTCGCCGAAGACGAAGGTGTCGGCGCCTTCGCCGCCGGTGAGCGTGTCGTCACCCTCGCCGCCGACCAGCATGTCGTTGCCTTCGCCGCCGATCAGCGTATCGTTTCCCTCGCCGCCCATCAGCAGGTCGTGGCCGGCGCCGCCTTCCAGCCTGTCGGCGCCTTCGCCGCCGAAGATGGAATCGTGGCCGCCCTCGCCGCGCAGCGTGTCGTCGCCCTCCATGCCGTACATGATGTTGTTGCCGCCGCCGCCGTCGATGGTATCGTTGCCGGAGCCGCCGAAAATAACTTCCCAGCCGAGCCCGTCCTTGTCCGAACCGGTGATGGTGTCGTCGCCGCTGCCGCCGAAGAGCCAGCCGCCGTACCCGGTCGCGACGATCGTGTCGTTGCCGCTGCCGCCAAGTACGTCGTCCCAGAGGCCTTCGCTCTTGAGGTAGTCGGCGTTGCTGCCGCCGAGGATGATGTTGAAGCCCCTGCCGCCGCCGGCGGTATCTTCGCCGCTGCCGAGGTCCATGATGTCGACCCCGTCGCCGCCCTGGCGGTTCTCGTCAGACTGGTCGCCGACATGGATGATTAAGGGTGTGCCCATTGCAAGTCTCCGTTCTTCACGTTCAGCCTGAACTTCAACGAATCGAATAGTAGCAGAATGGATTTATCGAAGAAACTCTGAACATTTAGTTATTCTATTCATAGTATATGCAAATCCCGATGAATTTCGTCCGGTTCGCGGCGTCATCGCCCACCCCTCCCGCCCGCGGCCATGGGCAGTGTGACCACGTTGCATCCCCCGCGCCGCCGGTACTCGACGCCGTCCATCATCCGGTTGACCAGCAGCATGCCGAGCCCGTCCGTCTCCCGCCCGTCCATCGGAGCACTGAGATCGGGCTCGCGCATCTCCGTCGGGTCGAACGGCGCGCTGTCGTCGACGATCGCCACGACGAGCGTCCTCCCCTCCATGCACAGGATGACCTCGATGCGGTGCGCTTCGTCGTCGTCGTAGCCGTAGCTGATGGTGTTGGTCAGCAACTCGTCGATCGCCAGATTGATCGAGAACGCGGTCTCCTGCGCGATCCCGTGAACCGAGCAGAACTCTTCGATGCGCGACGCGACGCGGGCGATCTTGCGGAGATCGTTCTCCAGGGCAATCTGGACTGTTTCGACCATCCCGCGACCCCCGGCTCAGTCCTCGCGCAGCGAGCGGTAGAAGAAGTCGCTCACCGGCTTGACCAGATAGCTGACCACCGAACGCTCCGCGGTCCGGATATGCGCCTCGACCGGCATGCCGGGCGTCACCTCCAGATGGCCGAACAGGCGGCGATCGTCCTTCCCCTCCCCCGCGCCGATTTCCGCGCCTGCATCCGCCGCCGGCGCGTCCATCGTCAGCTGCACCTCGTACCAGGAAAGGCCGGTCTCCGCGTCGCGCACCGCATCGGCCGAGACCCGGACCACGCGGCCGTCGAATTCCGGCGTTTCGCGCGCCGGAAAGGCGGAAAAGCGGAGCACCGCGGGCTGTCCCGGATACACCTGGTCCACGTCGATCGGGTTGAGCCGCGCCATCACCACGAGTCCCGCATCGGCC
>JAJECC010000067.1 GCA_022822205.1 Rhodospirillales bacterium
GGCGGCATCGGTTACGACACCGCCGACCTGTCCGCCGCGGTGACGGCGTTTCAGCGCCGCTTCAGGCCGTCGTCGATCGACGGCGAAATCGACGCCGAGACCGGCCGGCTGATCGGCGCGGTCCACCGCCTGGCGACAGGCGCCGGGCAGCCGAATTAGGCTGCGCGTCGACCTCGTCCCCGGCCGCCACGCCCTTTATTTTTGAAGACAATTGTCATAAGTTTAGCCCGCCAGACGGCCGGATGGCCGCTCTTCATGCGAATGGAGGGAGGAAAGTCCGGGCTCCACGGAGACACGGTGCCGGGTAACGCCCGGCGGGGGCGACCCCAGGGAAAGTGCCACAGAAAGCAAACCGCCCCGGTCGATCGGTTCCGCCAATCGGCCCGGGTAAGGGTGAAAGGGTGCGGTAAGAGCGCACCGCGCCTCCGGCAACGGCGGCGGCAGGGCAAACCCCACCGGGAGCAAGACCAAGTAGGGACGGCGCGCGGTTTCGGCCGCAGGCGGGTCTTCGCGCCGCTGTCCGGGTAGGTCGCGCGAGGCGTCCGGCAACGGGCGTCCCAGATGAATGGCCGTCGCCCGGAAACGGGAACAGAACCCGGCTTACAGGCCGTCTGGCATTTTTCGCCGATCCCCGTGGGCCGAGGTCTGAACGTGGGCCGCGCCCAGGTTCGCCGGGCATTCGGCCGGAATTGAATGTGCTGCCCGCTCGGCGGATCGGGCGGCCCCGATTGACTCCCCGCCGCCCTGCCGCCATCCTCACCGCCAAACGGACCACGCTACCAGGGGAGGATTTCATGGGGCAGGACATTCAGCTGACGGCCGCCGACGGCCATGCGTTCGATGCGTACCGGGCGGACCCGGACGGGACGCCGAAGGCGGGGTTGGTGCTCATCCAGGAAATCTTCGGCGTAAACAATCATATCCGGGCCGTCACCGACGAATGGGCCGGCGCGGGCTATGCGGTGATTGCGCCGGCGCTGTATGACCGGGCGGAGAAGAACGTGCAGCTCGGCTACGACGAGGAGGGCCGCCAGACCGGCATGGGTCTCCGCGAGAAGGTCGACTGGGATGACAGCGTCAAGGACATCGGCGCCGCCGCGGCGGCGCTGAGGGACGCGGGCAAGGTCGGCATTATCGGCTACTGCTATGGCGGAACGGTCTCCTGGCTTGGCGCCTGCTCGGGCGATTTCGATGCCGCGTCATGCTACTACGGCGGCGGTATCGGCAACTTCCTCGACCGCGACGCCACGTGCCCGGTCATGATGCATTTCGGCGCCGAGGACCAGGGCATCCCCATGGAGACCGTGGACGATATTCGAGCCGCCAAGCCCGATGCCGCCATCCATGTGTACGACGGCGCGGGTCACGGATTCATCTGCGACGAACGACCCTCGTACAACGAGGCCGCCACCGACCTCGCCCGCGCCCGCTCCAGGGAATTCTTCGCCGAGCATCTGGCCTAATCGCCAAGCGCGCTCCGTCCGCATGGACCGTCGGCGGCGGATCTGTTCGGGTATAATGGGCATTCGATTTGGGAGCAGTTCGAATTGACCGAAACCACCGCCACGCTGCCCCTGGACGGGTTTGACGACGAGGCCGGCGGCGACGGCAACATCCACTCGACCGGCATCCTGCCGTCACAAATTCTTCGCCGGCTCCTGAAGACCGGTGAGATATTCGCCGCCGGCGGCCGCGCGGTGGACGAGGATCAAATTCAGCCGGCCAGTGTGGATTTGCGGCTTGGCCGGACCGCCTACCGGGTTCGGGGGAGTTTCCTGCCGGGCGCCGGCAAGACGGTGGCGGGCCGCCTCAAAGACTTTACCATGCACGAGATCGACATCACCGGCGGCGCCGTCCTCGAGCGGGGATGCGTCTATGTGGTTCCGCTGCTCGAAGGCCTGAAGCTGCCGGAAATGACGTCGGCCATGGCCAACCCGAAATCGTCGACCGGGCGGCTGGATATCTTCACCCGCGTGATCACCGATTATTCGTCTGAATTCGACCGCATCAAGGAGAGGTATCGGGGCGGGCTCTACGCCGAAATCTCGCCCCTGACCTTCAGCGTCCTGGTCCGGACCGGGACCCGGCTGAGCCAGCTTCGCCTGCGGCGCGGCAAGCCGCCGGCGTCCATGGCGGCCATGCGCCAACTCCACGAAGCCTCGCCCCTGGTCTCGGCCGACGATGCGGATATCGCCAAATCGGGGGTCGTATTCACCGTCGATATCACCGGCGCGGCCGAAGACGGCGTGATCGGCTACAAGGCCAAGCGCCACACCGGCGTCATCGATCTGGAAAAGGCCGATCACTACGAGGTCCACGACTTTTGGGATCCCATCGTCAACCGGGGCGCCACCAACATCACCCTCGATCCGGATGAATTTTACATCCTGGCCTCCAAGGAGGCGGTCAGCGTGCCGCCCGACCACGCCGCCGAAATGCGCGCTTTCGACAGCCACGTGGGAGAGTTCCGGGTGCATTATGCCGGCTTTTTCGATCCCGGATTCGGCCATGATGCCGCGGGCGGGAAAGGCAGCCGGGCGGTGCTCGAGGTCCGTCCGCGGGATGTCCCCTTCGTTTTGGAAGACGGCCAGACCATGGGCCGCCTGGTGTATGAGCGCCTCACGCAAGCGACCGATCAGCTTTACGGGTCCGGCATCGGCTCCAATTATCAGAGCCAGGGCCTGAAACTGTCCAAGCACTTCAAGCCGCCGACTTGATCCCGGCGCGCAAGAGAACATTTGCGGACCATGCTGTGCACAGCCGGGCCGGCGTTTCTGTGGATAAACTCAAACCGGCCTTTTCTGCCGGTATTCCAGCCGGTTAAGGAAATTTTCTTTGTGGATATTTATGTGGATAACCTTGGAATTATGCGCGCCCAATGTGCGCGCCCGGAAGGGCGGCTTGGTGTATAACTAGACATCCGGATTTTCATCGAAGAGCAGTCGACATGGCCGACAAGGACGACATCAGGGAAGGCAAGAACTTCCATCCCGAAATACCCCACGAGAGTGAGAACTTCTTTCTGAAGGGCTCCAATTCCCTGGACTGGGGAATGCAAAATCGCCTGGCGCGGATTTTTCGTCCCGATACCGGACGCACGGTCATGCTCGCCTTCGACCACGGCTACTTCCAGGGACCGACCACCGGCCTGGAACGCATCGATCTCGACATCCGCCCGCTGGCGCCCTTCGCCGACGTGCTGATGTGCACCCGGGGCGCCCTCAGGACGTCGATTCCGCCGTCGGTCGCCAAGCCGGTCGTGCTGCGCTGCTCCGCCGGCCAGTCGATCCTCACCGAGCTTTCCAACGAGCTGATCGCCGTCGACATCGAGGACGCGATCCGCCTCGGCGCCTGCGCCATGGCCGCCCAGGTCTATATCGGCGCCGAGTACGAGCACAAATCCATCGCCAACGTCGCCAGGCTTATCGACACCGGCACCAGATACGGCATCCCGACCCTGGCGGTCACCGGGGTCGGCGCCGACATGACCCGGGACGAACGCTACTTCGCGCTGGCCACCCGGATTTGCGCCGAGATCGGCGCCCATTACGTCAAGAGCTATTACTTCGAGCCCGGATTCGAGAACGTGGCCGCGGCCTGCCCGGTGCCCATCGTCATCGCCGGCGGCAAGAAGCTGCCGGAACCGGATGCCCTCGAAATGGCCTACAAGGCCTGCGATGCCGGCGCGGCCGGCGTCGACATGGGCCGCAACATCTTCCAGTCGGACAGCCCGGCCGCGATGATCCAGGCGGTCGGCGCCGTGGTGCACGACAATGCCAAGCCCGGCGCGGCGTTCGAGATGTACGAGGATTTGAAGGCCGATCTCGGCGACCGGCAGGCGGCGGAGTAGCGTCTCCGCCAACCGGCGAGCCCGGCGGCGGGCCGGTGCATGGCGCAATCATTGTTATGTTATGGTCATGCCCGGACTTGTTGCGGGGTCGCATACCATTGTAGCCATTCCCCGCCATTGTCCGCCGTCGGGTGCCAGCACCGTGATAGAGTGTTGTAATAACTGATATTTTTCTGTCCCCTCCGACCTCCGAGCCCTTGACTTGCCGCCAGATATCGCCTTCAATCGCCCCCGACTTGATGCCGCTCGCATACGGTTTGATGACTGATGCGCGGGCGATTCCAGCGGAGCGCGACGACGATGCCGAAACGCAGCACCCTCAGGCTCACCAAGCGGATTGTGGACGGGCTCAAGCCCGGCGGCAAGGACGCCATCTTCTGGGACCGCGACCTCGCCGGCTTCGGGGTCAGGGTCCATGCCACCGGGCGCAAGCTCTA
>JAJECC010000073.1 GCA_022822205.1 Rhodospirillales bacterium
AGCCCGGCGGCTCCACATGGTGCGTTTGATCCGCGCCCGCCCTTTGAGCGTCGTCACCGCATTGTCCATCACTTTGCGGCTGCTCAACTTGCGGAGACCCGATACCTCCATTTTGTCGGTTGGCACCCGAAGGGTCATGCGATCATTGTCGAACGTGACCACGACCAGCCGGAGGTCGTGCCCGGCGATGGTCTCTTTTTCGATTCCGGAAACCAACCCGACCCCATGGGTCGGATAGACCACGTAGTCGCCGGCCTTGAACACCAGCTTCGGCTCCGCCGCCCTCTTCTTGGGCGCGGGCTTTGTCTTGGGCGCAGGCTTGGCGGTCTTTGCGGGCGCCGGTTTCGCTGTCGCCTTTGGTTTTGCCGCCGCCTTTGCCGTGGTTTTTGCCGCCGCCTTTGCCGTGGATTTAGCCGCCCCCTTAGTTGCCGGTTTCGCGGTTTTTGACGCCTTTGCCGCCGGCTTTGTCTTCTTGGCCGGCTTCGCGGGGGCTTTCGTCGTTTTCTTTGTCTTGGTCGTCGATTTGGTCGTCTTGGTTGCCATACTACCTTCTCGGTTCTTGGTGCCAGGTCCGCCGGATTCGGGTCAAAGTCGGACCCAACCGGCCGCTACCGTGTTTCAACCGTCAAATTTCCGTAGTGACGCGGCGGGATCCGATGCCGCGTCAAGGGCACTCGTTTGCGGACGCTTGCCGTATTGACCGTAACCCCAAATGCCAATGCCGAGCGCGCGGCCCGGCATCGGCATCATATAGCACAAGAACGCGGGTTTGTCAGGTGTTCACCCCGTTACCGGAACGGTTACCTGAAATAAAGCGGATACCGGTCTGGAATCAGACCGTCAAAGGGCGGCAACGCCCCTAGGACCCTGGGCCCGGCGCCTCGCTGAGCTGGGACAGCTTGTCGGGCTTATCTTTCCATTCATCCGCGTCGCCCGGCGAATCACCCTTCACGGTGATATTGGGCCACGATGCCGAGAATTTCGTATTTAGTTCCAGCCAGCTATCGAGGCCGTCCTCGGTATCCGGGAGGATTGCCTCCGCCGGGCATTCCGGTTCGCACACGCCGCAATCAATGCACTCGTCGGGATTGATCACCAACATGTTCTCGCCCTCGTAGAAGCAATCCACCGGGCAAACCTCGACGCAGTCCATGTACTTGCACTTGATGCAGTTTTCAGTGACGACGTATGTCATTCCAATCTCCGTGATTCTTGAGCCGCCACTCCCCTCGGCGACCGTTACTTTCTTACACTGCGCCTTGGGTGATGCCAAGCCTCGCCATGACCCGCTTCCTGGCGTCGCCCCGATCCCGATCGGACACGAATATCAGTCCGCCGACCCGCCGAATTAGATTGGACTCGAAATGATCGAGCCGGCCGTCCGCAAAAGCCACTTCCCACAACATTTCGATCATTTCCACCCGTTCTTCGTTGGAGTAGCGGTCCTTGATCACCTTGGTGAAGCCGTAAAGCTCACCGGACTCCGCAACCGCTTCCTCGGCATCGGCCACCAATAAGGAGACTTCATCCTCTTCCAATTCGAACCGCTCTTTGAGCAGCCGTTCGATGCTGGACCGTTCATCCCCATCGAAATCACCGTCGAGGCAAGCGGATTCCACCAGCAGGGCGGCCGCGGCGAGGTGCAGTTCCTCATCCCGGCCAAGTTCGCCGGCCGCGCCGGTATCGGCGGTTGCAAACAGCGCTTTGAATCTATTGATCATGTCGTTGCCTAGTGCAGTTTGTCACATCTCCGTCAGCGGTTCATCAGCCGATCGATTGCCCGGCGTTCCGACTTCGTCGGACGGCCGCTGCCCGGTTCCCGGGATAGCTTGGCGGGCCGGGGCTCGGACGCCCCGCGGCGGCGCTCGGGCGGTGCCAGGTCTTCGTAGAGCGTTTTCGCCTCGGCCGCCGGACCGCGCCGCTCGCCGAGCGCGACGATTTTAACGACCCGGATATGAGGGCCGAGCGGAAATGTCAGCACGTCCCCGGGCCGGAGCGCCTGATGGGACTTGGAGATATGCTCGCCGTTGAGCCGCAGCTTGCCGCCTTGACACAGTTTGGCCGCGAGACTTCGGGTCTTTACGAACCTCGCATGCCACAACCACTTGTCGATGCGGATCGATGTCCGGTCGGTCATCGGGCGTCCACGATTTCGCGAAGTTTGGCAAAGGGCGAATCCGCGTTGACCGTTTCCTTCGATGGTCTGGATTTGCGTTTCCCCTTCTTCGAGCCGGGCGCGCGGTGGCGGGGAGGGAAATACGCAACACCGTCGACCGTCTGCCGGCGCCGAAGGCCGATTGCCGTGAGCACGCCGTCCATATCCTCCTCGCCGCAACCCAGCAGGTTGAGCATCTCGGGCGTCACCTTGGCCGGCGTTTTGGGGAGATCTTTCCAGACCAGGGACAACAGGCGCTCGAGCAAATCAATGCGGACGGCAAGCTGCCCCAATACACGGTAGCCGGCGGCACCAAGGATTTGCGGATCATCCGCCTCCGATATTCGGACCGACGAGCGGCCCGCGGGCGGAATGGGCGGAATTGGGCTGAACTTGCCGTGCACCGCGGACAGAATGGCGGCAAGCCGCGCCGATTTTGGTTTCAACAGTCTTGGCAGGTAGAGGCTTTCCCGCCCGATGCGGACACCGAATTGCCGCAGCGCCGCACGATCCTCCTGGGACAGGTTGGTCAGTTCTTCCGCGACCTCTTCCCGCCGAATGTTACCGAGCCCCTCTTCCAGGCGAAAAATCAAACCGCGGACCGGGCCCCGGTGGGTGCTCCCGGTCGCCCGCACCAGGGGCTCCAAATCGGTTGCGATCCGATTTCGCAGCCACTGATCAAGAACCCGTTCGACCCGGCCGCGCGCGGTTCCGTCCAGCAGCTCGCTCCCCAGAATTCCCAACTTCGGCAGAAGGGGCGAGCGGCCGGGCAGCAAGCGGGCGAGAGCCTGTCCCTCCCACTCGACGAGTCCCTGATCGTTGAGGACCAGATCGCCGGCGGCCGCCTTTTCGAGCCGGACGATCCGACGATTGATCTCGGCGTCGAGGGCCTTCATGGCCGCATTGGTCACCGCCCGGCCGGCCAGGTCGCCGCCGGTGCGGTCAGGGGTAAAGCGAAAGCCGTCCATGCGCCCGACATAATGCCCTTCGACCAGAACATCTCCGGACCCATCGACCAGGGCGGTCAAATCCTCCCGGTCCTGCAGCCGTTTCATCAGCACGGCGGTCCGCTGATCGACGAACCGTTGAGTGAGGCGGTCGTGCAGGGCGTCCGAGAGCTTGTCCTCGATTTCCCGCGTTCGGCCCTGCCAGGTCTCCGGGTCATTCAGCCAATCGGCCCGGTGGGAAATGTAGGTCCAGATGCGCACCCGGCTGATACGGCCGAGCAGGGTCTCGATATCGCCATCCGGTCTGTCGATGTTGCTGACATGACCGGCCACCCAGTCGTCGGGCAACCGGCCATTGCCATCCATGAGATGGGTATAGACCTGGCCCAACAGTCTCACATGCGTGTCGCTGACCAGCTTCTGGAAATCCGGAATCTGGCACACATCCCAAAGCAACCGCACATCACCTTCGGCGGCGGCCCGATCGGCGATGGCGGGGTTTTGAGCCAGATCGGCGAAGGCGCGTTCGTCCTGCGCCTCGCGGACCCGGACCAGGCCGGGCAGATCAGGGGCCCGTCGCAAACTCTCTCCCAGCGACACGAGCGTGCTGAAATCCAGAACCGGGTTTCGCCAGCAAATCTGTCTCAGCCGGTCAAATTCATGGGATTCGATCCGCTCAATGACTTCCGGCTCGATTTCCCCGGCATCACCTGTGGTCCCGAAGGTGCCGTCACTCATGTGCCGGCCGGCTCGGCCGGCGATTTGGGCCAGTTCCTCCGGCCTCAAACCGCGGGAGTCATGGCCGTCGAACTTGCCCAGCGCCGCAAAAGCGACGTGATCGATGTCCATATTGAGGCCCATGCCGATGGCGTCGGTCGCCACGAGATAGTCCACGTCGCCATTTTGGAATAGGGCCACCTGGGCATTGCGGGTTCGCGGACTAAGCGCACCCATGACGATTGCGGCGCCGCCGCGCTGGCGGCGGATCAGTTCGGCGACCGCATAGACGTCGGCGGCGCTGAACCCGACGACCGCCGAGCGGGCGGGAAGCCGGACGATCTTCTTTTGGCCCGCATAGCTCAGCCTGGAGAACCTCGGGCGCGACATGAACTCGATATTCGGCACCAGCTGGTTGAGCCGCGGTTTGATCGACTCCGCGCCCATGAACATGGTTTCCTCGGTGCCGCGCGCCCGAAGGATACGGTCGGTAAAGATATGGCCGCGATCGGGATCGGCCGCCAGCTGCACCTCATCGATTCCGACGAAGGCCGTCTCGCGCTCCATCGGCATGCTTTCCACGGTGCAGAAGAAATACCTTGCGTACGGAGGGACGATTTTCTCTTCGCCGGTAATCAGCGCGACCTCGCGGGAACCCTTGGCGGCAACCGCCCGGTCATAATTCTCCCGCGCCAGCAGACGAAGCGGGAAACCCATAACGCCACTGCCGTGGCCGAGCATCCGCTCAAATGCCAGGTAGGTCTTGCCGGTGTTCGTCGGTCCCAGGACCGCAACCACCCGTTCTCGGTCGGTCGCAATCTGCATGAGGTGAAAGTTAGAAAAATCCCGCGGCGGCGCAAGTCAGGAATTCGTAAATTGACGTTGCCTCGCGCGAATTCTGGATCGTCAGCGTCCTTGCGTATCCTATTCCGGCGCGCATGATGGGGGCTGCGATCCCCCCCCCATCGGAGTAATGCTGCGTGAAGCCTTCCATCGCCATCATCGGTACCGGCGCCAACGGCAGTTGCGCCGGCGCCGACCTGACCCAAGCCGGTTTGAACGTCACCATGATCGACCAGTGGCCCGCCCATGTGGAAGCCATGCGGACGAACGGCCTGACCATTGAGATGCCGGACGAACAAAAGCACGTCGAGGTCGACGCGCACCATCTTTGCGATGTGGCCGGTTTGAACAGGACCTTCGACCTCGTCCTCGTGATGCCCAAGGCGTACGACACCCGGTGGATGGCCCAACTGATGGAGCCCTATCTCGCCGAGGACGGGTTGATGATCGGCATCCAGAACGCCATGACCGCCGGGATCATCGAAGACGTGGCCGGCCCGGCGCGGACGCTCGGCTGTGTGGTTGAGCTGTCGTCGGAGATATTTACCCCCGGCCTGGTTCAGCGGAATACGCCCCCCGCCAAGACATGGTTCGGCATCGGCGCGCTCGATCCGGAGATGGCGGAGAGGATCGACGAGGTTCGGGAAATCCTGAGCCATGTCGGCCAGGTTTCGGTGACCGGCGAAATCCTGCCATCCAAATGGATGAAGCTGGTGGTCAACACCATGTGCCTGGGCCCGCTGGCGATGCTCGGACTGACCATGCACGAAGCGAACAAGCTGCCCGGACTTCGGGAGTTCGTCCTCAAGGCCGGGACGGAGGCCCTGAACGTGGGCCAACGCCGGGGCTACGCCATCCAGCCGATCTTCGGCCTTGCGGAGGACGATATCCGGGAGACCAATCGACTCCTGGAAACGCTCTTCGACAAGCTCGGCGCCGATATCGGTCCGGCCGCGCGGGACTGCGTTCTCCAGGACCACCTGAAGGGCCGCTACAGCGAGGTCGACCTGATCAACGGACTGGTCGCGGAGGAAAGCGCGGCGAACGGCGCGGCGGCCCCCGCCAATGCCGTGGTAACGGAGATCACCGCCAAAATCCACGCGGGCGAACTGAAACCGGACCCGGCCAATCTTCAACTCGCGTTGGAGATGGTGCGGGACCGAACCGGTTCCAGGGGTTGATGAGGCGTGGGCGGCAGTTCGATCTCGATCCGATCACCGGCGGATCAAGCGGCGGCGACGTCGGCGTAGCTCGCCCGTTGGTCCACCTGTGCGAAGCCGATGGACCTCACGTCGTCCAGAAGGATCGCCAGCAGGTCGGCGCGGCCCAACCGCGCCGCGGCATAGGCCATGATCTGGAAGAACAGGTCGCGCTGGGCGTGGCTGCCGCCCATCTGCCATAACAGCCGCCGCGCCGGCAGCAGGCTGTCGAGCACGCCCTGGTAATCGCCGCGCTGGTAGGCGACGGCGGCGTCGGCCGCCGGAATGACGGCGACGGCGAAGCGGGGACCCAGGGCGCCCCGGTCGGTGGCGGCGAACTCCCTCAAGTCCGCCATCAGTTCGTCGAGCTTCGCATCGCGGCCCGTGGCGGCGAACACCAGCGCGCAGTGCGGCGAGGTCAGCGCGCTCGTATGGTTGCCGATCCAGCTCTCGTAGTCGTCGGCCACCGCCTCCCAGCGCCCGCCCACGTCGATGCCCCGCATTTCCAGCCGCGCCAGCAGCGCCGCGCAGTTCTGCATGTCGGTGAAGAAGTTGGACATGGCCTGGATCAGGGGCGATTGGGGATTGCGGACGAACCGGTCGTAGGTTTCCAGGGCGCCCGCGTGATTGCCGCGTTCGGTTTCGAACAGGCAGCGGTGCCACCACAGGTGATGTACGATGTGGTTGGCCTCCGCCCAACCGTCCTTGAGGCCGTCGAGCCATTCGACGCCATCGTCGAGACGGCCCTCCATCTCCAGGACGTGGGCCACCGCGTGCGCCGCTTGGCAATCGCCGGGGTCCAGTTCGATGGATCGCCGGCCAAGGCGCTCGGCGGCCTCGTAATCCCCGGTTTCCTCGAGGGCGAAGGAGCGAACGCCGAGAAACGCCGAGTAGCCGGGCACCGCCTCGGACCACGCGGCCGCCGGCCGGCCGGTGATATCTCGCGCCCACGCCACCTCGCCCAGCCAGAACAGCTCCATCTGGCCGAGCCGGATGGCGATCAGGTCGAGGGGATGATTTTCGATGACCTCCTCGAAACAGTTGACGGCGCGGAACAGGTCGCCGTCCAGCGTTGCCTCCAGCGCCGCCACGTAGGCGCGTTCCCGGTCCGAGCAACCGGCTTCGCCCCGTTTGGCCGCGGCAAGGCTTTCGCGGGCAATCGGATAGGCCGCGGGCTGGCGCATGCCGCACAGGAACAGCCCGCTCAAGGCGTGGGCGAGTACGAATCCCGGATCGGCTTCCAGCGCCGCGCCCAAATGCTGCATGACGTCGCGGCGCCAGGCGAAGAAGCTGCGCATGGCCGCATTGAAAGCGTCGGCCGCGTCGGCACTGTCCGTACTGAGATGTAGTCCGCGCTCGTCGGTCGCCATCACCTGCCCTCCCTGCGCCCCCGGCCGGGACCAGCATACCACCGGGCCGGGCCGGCTTCACCCCCTGACCAAAGGCACGAAGGCGACGGGCAGGACCGACCTCTGGTCGACGGCGCCGGACCGGGCCTTGGTCGCCAGTATCAGCGATTGGGAACCCGCCGGCGGGCCCACCGGGATCATCATCCGGCCACCCGGTTTCAATTGTGTGACGAGGGCGTCGGGGATTTCCTCGGCTGCGGCGGTGACGATGACGGCATCGAACGGCGCTTTCTCCGGCCAGCCGAGGTGGCCGTCACCGACATTGAATCTAATCCGTTCATAGCCCAGCCGGTTCAATCGGTCCTTGGCGGTCCCGGAAAGGCGGGAAATGGTTTCAACGGTGTAGACCTCACCCGCCAGCAGACTCAGCACGGCGGTCTGGTACCCGGACCCGGTTCCGATCTCCAGAACCCGGTGATCCGGTTCGAGATCGAGAAGATCGGTCATCAACGCGACGATCAGCGGTTGCGAGATCGTTTGCCCGTCGCCGATGGGCCGCGCCCGGTTCAGATAGGCGTTGTCCCGGTCGCCGGGCCGGACGAACTCGTGCCGAGGCACGCCGGCCAGGGCCTCCATCACCCGCGGCGCGAATGAACGCCGGCCGGTCAGGCCCGCCGTCTCCCGGGCATCGCTCTCGATTTCCTTGAGCAGATTGTCCCGGGCTGCCGACACTGGGGAACCGCCGGTCGGCGGCTTACCGGCGGCTCGCCGCCCGTTCTTCCCTGAGATGGTTGTCGCGAACTTTCCGAACATGTTTCTTCAGTTGCCGCCGCGCCGCTTCGAAGGAATCCCGGATCGCCACGTAGACATCCTCGTGCGCCGGGTCATTGAGTTTATCGTGATCGACGATGATCTCTTCGCCGGGAACGCTCAGATCCACCCGGACGTTGTAGAGCTTGCCCTTTTGCTGATGCCGATGGGGCGCCTCGACCACCACGCGGCAGCTGGTGATGCGGTCGTAATATTGTTCGAGCTTCTCCACCTTCTCCCGGATGCGCGCTTCGATGGCATCGGAATGATCGATATCCCTGAATGAAATTTGGACCGGTATCTGCATCGAACGCTCCTTGGTTTGTTGTCGTTTATCGGCCCACCCGCCGGGAAACCGCAGCGGCCAACGTGCGTCGGCATTTTGACAGATGATGGTTCCGTTTGCCAATCACGACCGGCCCTTCTTGGTGTCAACCCGCGATATCCGAGCCGGCGACCGCCACGCATGCCTTGATGACGCTCGAAAATAAGGCAGCACACCGGCACCCGTCCCCAGCCCTTGCCAAAACCCGACAGCCGATTACATATGGGCCTTGAGACGACCCGCGTCATCGTGGGGCGCGCTAAAGGGTGAAGCATATGAGCGAAGAAAAACTCCGGTTTCAGGCCGAGGTCGGGAAGGTCTTGGATATCGTTGTGAATTCCTTGTACTCCAACAAGGAGATATTCCTGCGTGAGCTGATTTCGAATGCCTCGGATGCTTGCGACAAGTTGCGATATTTGTCGCTGACCAATCCCGGCCTATTGCCCGGCGGGTCCGGTTTCGGCATCGAAATTTCGGTCGACAAGAAGAAACGGTCCGTCACCGTCGCCGATAACGGCATCGGCATGAGTCACGATGAGCTGATCGAGAATCTCGGCACCATCGCCCGGTCCGGCACCACGCAGTTCCTGGAGAGCCTGACCGGTGATGAGAAGGAGGATGCCGCGCTCATCGGGCAATTCGGTGTCGGCTTCTATGCCTCCTTCGCGGTTGCCAAGAAGGTTGACGTGGTGAGCCGCAAAGCCGGCGAGGATCAGGCGTGGCGGTGGAGTTCGGAAGGCGGCGGCGAGTTCTTGATCGAAGAGGCCGGGCGGGACACGCCTGGAACCTCGGTGACCGTGCACCTTGCCAAGGGTGAAAGCGAATTCCTGGAGGAAGAACGCATTCGGCACATCGTCAAGAGCTATGCCGACCACATCGCCATTCCGATCAATTTCGTTACCAAGGACCTGGAGAGCCAGATCAATACCGGTTCCGCGTTGTGGACCCGGCCGAAGGGCGACATCACCGTCGAGCAGTATCAGGAGTTTTATCACCATGTCGGTCACGTCTTCGATGACCCCTGGCTGACCTTGCACACCCGGGCCGAAGGCAAGATCGAGTACACGGCCCTGTTGTTCGTGCCGTCAAGCCGGCCATTCGACCTGATGCACCCCGACCGCCGCCATCGGGTGAAACTCTACGTCAAACGAGTCTACATCACCGACGAGTGCGAAGACCTGATGCCGAGCTATCTCCGCTTCGTCCGCGGCATCGTGGATTCCGAGGACCTGCCGCTGAACGTCAGCCGGGAAATGCTTCAACACAATGTGCTGGTGACGAAAATCCGCGGCGCACTGGTCAAGAAGATTTTTGCCGAACTCAAGAAGAAAGCCGGAAAGGCCCCGGAGGAGTACGCCGTGTTCTGGGACAATTTCGGCGCCGTCCTCAAGGAAGGGCTCTACGAGGACCATACGGCCCATGAACCCATCCTGGAACTGGCGCGGTTCCGGTCCACCAACGGCACCGAGCTCGTCAGTCTGGCGGACTACGTTGCCCGCATGCCCGAAGGGCAGGATGAGATTTACTATATCAGCGGCGACGACCCGGCGGCGCTGGCCGCCAGCCCGCAGATCGAGGGGTTCAGGTCCCGGGGCGTAGAGGTCCTGCTGCTATCCGATCCGATCGACGAATTCTGGGTGCCGGCGGTGGGCAAGTATGACGACAAGCCGCTCAAATCGGTGACCAGCGGCGGAATCGATTTGACCAAATTCGAGAAGGCGGACAGCGAGGCTGCGTCGGACGCGGACAAGGCCGACGATGCGGAAATGGCCAAACTTGTGCTGAACTTCAAGCAGACCCTCGGCGAGGACGTAAAGGACGTGCGGGTTTCCGACCGGCTCACCGACAGCGCCGTCTGCCTCGTGGCGGCCGACGGCGATATGGACCTGCATCTCGAGCGCATGCTCCGCCAGCAGGGGCACATGAACGTTCCGAGCGCGACGCGAATTCTTGAACTCAATCCGGGTCACCCGCTGATCAGGAAACTCACCGGGCTCGTCGATCAACCGGCGGATAGCGAAATCCTGGACGAGACCGCCCGGCTGCTGCTCGATCAGGCAAAAATCCTCGAAGGCGACGGCATCCCCGATCCGGCGGCTTTTTCGCGCCGGCTGAATCTCGTTTTAGAACGGGGACTCACCGGCTAGAATTCCACCTATAAATTCAGGGGCGAGGGAACCAGGGAGGAACTCATGGGACGTCTCGACGACCGGGTGGCGATCGTCACCGGCGCGGCGCAGGGCATCGGCGAAACCTATGCATCGGCTCTCGCCGGCGAAGGCGCCAAGGTCGTGCTCACCGACATCGACGACTGTGAACCGGCGGCGGAGAAAATCCGGTCCACCTACCAAGGTGGCGAGGTCCTGGCATTGAGAACCGACGTCACAAGCGAGGCGGAGACACAAGCCATGGTCGGCGAAACGGTCGCCAAATTCGGTCGCGTGGACATCATGGTCACCAATGCCGCCATCTTCGGCAATATCGTTCCCGGCCCCTTCGAAGACATTTCGGCGGAACAGTGGGACAGCCTGATGGCCGTCAACGTGAAGGGGCCGTTTCTTTGCGCAAAGGCGGCCGTGCCGCAGATGCGCAAGCAGAAGTACGGCAAGATCATCAACATCGCGTCGGGCACGCTGTTCAAGGGATCGCCTTACATGCTGCACTACGTATCTTCGAAGGGCGCGATTTTGGCCTTTACCCGATCCCTTTCCCGCGAAGTGGGAGAAGACGGCATTTGTGTGAACACGCTGGCGCCCGGCCTCACCATGAGCGAGAACGTTATCGCCAATCGTAATGAGCAGCGTGACATGAACCACGACATGGTGGTCAACACGCGCGCATTCAAGCGGGATGAAACGCCCGACGACCTGGTCGGCGCGCTGATCTTCCTGTCTTCCGCGGACAGCGACTTCATGACCGGCCAATGCGTTGTCGTCGACGGCGGATCGGTCAATCATTGACCGGCATCGGGAAAGGCATTGACGCCCGGCCATGAGCCGGCACCGGACTTCGAAGCCGGCGAATTTCAATTGCTCCCCGACGAACCGATATCCTTTGCGAATTCGTCCAAGATGGACATCCGCGCCGCGCTGACTAAGATCACCGGCAGTCACCAGGGGGTTCTTGTTCGTGCAAAACATTAAGGTCACCGTCCATCCATCCGCACACCATCTCGCACGCGAGGATCAGCTGGCCTGGAAGCTCGCGGCACTCGCCACCGATCCTGTCGCGGTCGAGCCGGCCGTGACCGAGATGATCATCAACCGCATCATCGACAATGCCGGCGTCGCCATGGCGGCCATCAACCGCGGACCCGTCGCGACGGCGCGCGCCCAAGCCCTGCTGCACCCGCGGAATGGCGGTGCAGCGGTGTTCGGTCTTCCGCCGGCGGCCAAGGTCCATGCCGAATGGGCCGCGTGGGCCAACGGCACTGCCGTCCGGGAACTGGATTTCCATGACACATTCCTGGCCGCCGACTACTCCCATCCCGGCGACAACATCCCGCCGCTCCTGGCGGTCGCCCAGCAGTTGAACTGCTCGGGCGCCGATCTGATCCGCGGACTCGCGACCGCCTACGAGGTGCAGATCGACCTGGTAAAGGGCATTTGTCTTCATGCCCACAAGATCGACCATATTGCGCATCTCGGGCCGTCCGCGGCAGCCGGCCTGGGCGCCATGCTCGATCTGGAGACGGAGGTCGTTTACCAGGCCGTTCAACAGGCGCTGCACGTCACGGTTTCGACCCGGCAATCCCGAAAGGGCGAAATATCCAGCTGGAAAGCCTTTGCGCCCTCCCATGCGGGCAAACTGGCCGTCGAGGCGGTAGACCGGGCGATGCGGGGCGAAGGCGCACCGTCCCCCATCTATGAGGGTGAAGACAGTGTCATCGCATGGATTCTGGATGGACCCGACGCGGCCTACGACATTCCGCTTCCGGCGGCAGGCGAGCCCAAACGCGCCATTCTCGAGAGTTACACCAAGGCCCATTCCGCCGAGTACCAGGCCCAGGCGCTCATCGATCTGGCGTTCCGGGTGAGACCGAAGATCGACGAATGGGAAGATGTAGAGAAAATCGTTCTCCACACCAGCCACCACACCCACTATGTCATCGGCACCGGCGCCGGGGATCCCCAAAAGATGGACCCCGAGGCGAGCCGGGAGACCCTCGATCATTCGATCATGTACATTCTCGCGGTCGCCCTGCAGGACGGCAAATGGCACCACGTGGACAGTTATGCGCCGGAGCGCGCGGCACGTGAGGACACGGTGCGGCTCTGGCATAAGATCGAGACCGCCGAGGATGCCGCCTGGACCGAGCGCTACCATCACCCCGACCCCAACCAACGGGCGTTCGGCGGCCGCCTCGAAGTAACGCTGGCCAACGGCGAGACCGTTGTCGATGAATTGGCCGTGGCCGACGCCCACCCGGCCGGCGCAAATCCGTTCAGGCGCGCCGACTATATCGGCAAGTTCAATACGCTGGTGGAGGGACTGGTGAGCGAGCAGGAAGCCCAGCGGTTCATCGACGCGGCCGAAGGCCTGGCCGACATTTCCCCAGGCGGCCTCGATGCCCTGAACGTCGCACTGGATGCCGCCCCGCTGATCGATGCGCGGGACAGCCACAAAGGGATTTTCTGATGCTGTTTACGGAGAAGACCGCCGGCCAGAAGCGAGCCGAATTCCGAAAGCGTCTGGGCGGCGGCGAACTGTTGCGCATGCCGGGCGCTCACGCGCCGATCATCGCTCGAATTGTCGAGGAATTGGGTTTCGACGGGATCTACATCTCCGGCGCCGCCCTGTCCGCCGAATTGGCGCTCCCGGACATCGGCCTCACCACCCTGCCCGAGGTCATCGGCCGCGGCCACCAGATCGCCCGTGTTACCGATCTTCCGGCACTGATCGACGTCGATACCGGCTTCGGCGAAGCCATGAACGCGGCCCGGACAATCCGGGAATTGGAGGATGCGGGTCTCGCCGGGTGTCATCTGGAGGACCAGATATTGCCCAAGCGCTGCGGACACTTGGACAACAAGGTGCTGGTCGATACGGACACAATGACCCGGAAGCTCCGCGCGGCGGCGGCGGCCAAACGGGACGAGAATTTCTTGATCATGGCACGGACGGACGCCAAGGAGGCGGAGGGGTTCGATGCGGCGGTCGAACGCGCCAAGGCTTACGTCGATGCCGGCGCCGAGGCGATCTTCCCCGAAGCGCTTCATACCGAGGCGGAGTTCGAGGCGTTCCGCAAGGCCATCGACGTGCCCCTGCTCGCCAACCTCACGGAATTCGGCAAGACGCCCTACCTCACGGCCGAGCAGCTGACCAGCCTCGGCTACGACATGGCGATTTATCCGGTTACCTCGCTGCGGCTGGCGATGAAGGCGGTCGAGGACGGCTACCGGCGCATGGCCGAGGACGGAACCCAGGCAGCGGTAGTGCCGGACATGCAAACCCGCAAACGGCTCTACGAGATATTGCACTACGAAGACTATGCCTCGTTCGACGAGGACATATTCAACTTCAAGATTTGAGCGTGGCGGCTAGGAGGATTGATCATGGCAACGGAAAAAAAGAAGTCCAGAAAAGGGAAGAAGGCGGTCACGGCGGCGCCCGATATTCGCAAGGGCCTCGTCGGCGTCGTTGCGGACGAGACCGCCGTTTCACTGGTGGTTCCGGAAGAGCGGATGCTTACATACCGGGGCTACGCGGTTCACGAACTGGCGGCAAAGTGCTCGTTTGAGGAGGTCGCTTACCTGTTGCTGACGGGCGAATTGCCGACCCGGTCGCAACTTGCCGCCTTCAAGCGGAAGGAGCGTGCACGCCGGGACATCACCCGGGGCCATGTCGGCGTCATCAAGCAGTTTCCCAAGACGGCGCATCCGATGGATACCATCCGGACGGCTGTCTCCTATCTGGGCACCACCGAGGAGGCGTGGGGCGGCGAGCCGGAAGCCAAGGATATGGACCGGGCAATCAATATGCTGGCCAAAATTCCCACGATGATCGCCACCGACTTCCGGTTCCGCCAGGGCAAGCCGAGAATTCGGCCGAAACCGGATCTGAGCTTTTCGGAGAATTTCTTCCATATGTGTTTCGGGAAAGTGCCGCCGGAGGAGGTGGTCCGGGCATTCGACATTTCGCTTACCTGCTACGCGGAGCACAGCTTCAATGCCTCGACCTTTACCGGCCGGGTCATCGCCTCGACCCGTTCCGACATTTATTCGGCGGTGACCGGCGCCATCGGCGCCCTCAAGGGGCCGCTTCACGGCGGCGCCAACGAGGCGGTGATGCAGATGCTGGAAGAGATCAATACCCCGGGCCGCGCCGAGCGCTGGCTCAGAAATCGGCTCGCCAAAAAACAACTGGTCATGGGGTTCGGCCATCGGGTCTATCGATGGGGAGACAGCCGGGTGCCGATCATGAGCGCCTGCCTGCAAGGCCTCTCTGACTATGCGGGTGACGACAATTGGATCAGAATTTCCGAGATACTTGAGGGGATCATGGTGGGAGAAAAAAACATCTACCCCAACCTGGATTTCCCGTCGGGACCCGCCTACTACCTGATGGGCTTTCCCATCAACCTGTATACGCCGATCTTCGTGGCATCCCGGATCACCGGCTGGGCGGCCCACTATCTGGAGCAGAACGCCAACAACATGCTGATCCGGCCGATCACCGCCTATAACGGCAAGAAAGTTCGTAGAGTCAAACCCATGTCCAAGCGCTGAGCCGGTTCAGGCTTCCAGACCCGCCATCAACGCCTCCGGGCTGATCGGCAATTCGAGCTCCCGTCCGGTTTTGGCCGAGAGGTCCATGGCCATCGTCAGCATGAGATTGCGGTGGCCCTCGGCCGCCGTGGCGTGCGGCGTCTCCTTTTTGTTGTAGATGCGCTGGAACCAGGTGTTGGTCTCCTCGCGCATGGGGCCCCAGAGCTCGCCGCCGTGGACGTCGCCGGGCGGGAAGCTGGTCAGAAAGTCCACATTGCGCTCCACATCGATGGTCAGCCCGTCGGGATTGTAGGCCGGACCTTGAGGCATTTCGGTGGCCAGAATGACATCCCGGTGGGTATCTTCGATGTCGATCACGCCCTTGGTGCCGACGATCCCGATCTCCAGCCCGTAGACCGCGCCCGGCCATTCCCTGGGCAAGGCCCAACAGATATTCATGCTCCAGATGGCGCCGTCCTCCATGGTGAAGACCCCGAAGGTGGCATCCTTGGTGCCCAGTTCGCTCATCACCTTCTCGGTGGATCGGGCGAATATGGAGACCGGTCGCGCCGCATCGCCCATCAGCCAAAGACACATGTCGAGGCTGTGGGTCCCGGACACCACCATGGGCGTGAGAAATCGGCGATCCTGGGTCAGGCGCACCTCCCCCGTCGGCGCCATGCGGTTCATGAAGGCGCGGGTGACCGCGGCGGTGACGTCTCCGATCTGGCCCGTCCGGATGCGTTCCTTAACCACCAGAAACCGGCGGCGAAAGCGCTGGGTATAGCCGACCACCGCGTCGACGCCGGCGGCTTCGATGGCGGCCAGGACTTGCGCCGATTCCCGGGCGTCCGTCGCCAGCGGTTTTTCGATCATCATCATGTGCCCGGCGTCGGCCGCCGCCAAGGTCGGTTCCACGTGGCTCCAGGTGGACGTGGCGACGATCACCGCATCCACTTCAGGCCGCGCGATAAGCTCGTTAAAGTCGGTGGTGAAGAAATCGGCACCGATATCCTCCTTGAGTTGCCGACCCAGACGCTCGTTGATATCGGCGAGGCCGATCCAGCCGATGCCCGGAAAATCCTTCGCCAGCGCACCCCTGATGCGCCCCACCACACCACAGCCGACGATGGCCAGCCCCAACTGTTTTCGGTTTGCCACAATTCCCTCCGTTTACGATTCAGCGCGCACCGAGCGGTACGCTCTTGAGAAGCCTCGATACCGGCATAACTATCTACGAAATTTTCCGTCCGGGAAAACAGCCAAACCTGACATGTCCGGGAGACCCCCCATGAGCCAATCCGATTATCCCAACCTGTTTCAAGCCGGCGAGATCGGCGGCCTCGATCTGGCATGCCGGATCGTCACCGCGCCCATGACCCGGGTCAGCGCCGCGGCGGGGGGTCTGGCCACCGGACAAATGCAAGCCCACTACCGGGCCTTCGCCGAAGGCGGCTTTCCGCTGATCATCAGCGAGGGAACCTACACCGACAAAGAGCATTCCCAAGGCTATCTGAACCAGCCGGGGATCACCGACCAGGCGCAGATCGATGCCTGGGCAAGGGTCACCGAGGCCGTGCACGGGGCCGGCGGCAGGATATTCCAGCAGCTGATGCATGCCGGGGCTCTCTCTCAACACAACGACTATGTGGACGGCACTCGAGCGCCGTCGTCAATTCAGCCTGTCGGGGAGATGGCCAAGAACTATTTCGGCGACGGCCCCTACCAGACACCGGCCGCCCTGACCACCGGCGAGATCGAGAAGATCAAGGCGGCGTTCTCCCAAGCGGCGGAAAACGCCGTTGCCGCGGGCTTCGACGGCATCGAGATTCACGGCGCCAACGGCTACCTGCTCCACCAGTTCTTCTCAACGGCGACAAACCGGCGGGACGACGCTTACGGCGGATCAGCCGAGAACCGCGCCCGCTTCCATGCGGAAATCCTCGCCGCCGTCAAGGCGGGCGCCAGCGGCGTTCCGGTCGGCATGCGGCTCTCGCAGATGGCGGTCAACAACTTCGAGCATGTCTGGGAAGGCGGCGCTGATGATGCCAGGGCGCTGTTTTCGGCCATGGATGCCAACGGTGCCGACTATCTCCACATCAACAGCGTGCCCGCCTTCAAGCCCGTCTTCGACGGCGACAGGACACTCGCGGCCCACGCCCGGGAATATTTTTCGGGACCCGTCATCGCCTGCGGCGGCATGAGCGACGCGGCCGCCGCCGATGGGATGATCGGTGCGGGTGACGCCGACTTCGTTGCCATGGCGCGCGGCGCGCTGGCCGATCCGGGATGGCCAAACAAGATCGCCGCGGGAGATGAGCCGCGGACGTTCGACCCGGGTATGACACTGCCCCTCGCCACCCTCGACAACACCGAGGCCTGGCGGGCTCAAAACGCCTAGGTCCTGTTGACATTTAACGAACTATTGATGGTTGGTGTGCTTCAAGCAAGACCGGTTCAACTGGCGGGAGCGGGTCATGCTTCGACGGGAATTGACGGATATGCAATGGGACCGGATCAAGGGTTTGGTTCCGGGC
>JAJECC010000107.1 GCA_022822205.1 Rhodospirillales bacterium
TTGGCCGTGGTGCCGCCCGAGAGGCGGGCATAGCGTTCCTGGTCATATCCGGTGCCGAAGCTGAGCAGATGTCCGTCGGCAACCTCGAACGTTCCGCGATAATCGATATTTCGATACCAGGCGTCGGACCCGCCGTCGAAATCCAACGACGAAGTTCGCCGGACGCTCGTGCTGGTGCCGGACAGGGTGAGGCTGTTTTCCATGCGGCCATCAAGAATGTCCCGGCTTCCGACCAGGGAGTATGACGTGACTTCCTTGTCCTTGGTTTCGTCCGCATCGAACACGACACGGCTATCCGTGTTGTCAAACTCCGCAAAGAGCGTGGTGTGGTCGAAGGTGGCGCGGATTTCCGAATCCGGTGTCGGCCGGAAGCCGCCGTTGAAACTGACCGAGTAATTCCGGGCGCCGTCATTTTCCGTCGGTATGGCGTGGCCCGGCGGCTTCCGGTCCTCATTGGCGGCGGAAAACCCATCGGTATGGAAAACCGTACCGGAGACGGCATAGTCATAGCCCATGCCGTTCCGCAGCCGCCCGCCGCCGCTGCCGAACAGGTTCGCAAGACGGGTATTGCCGGTTCCCGCCTCGGCCTTGATCCGCCCCGAGAAATCGTCTTCGCCCTTCTTGGTGATGATGTTGATCACCGCGCCGTTGGCCCGGGAGCCGTACAAGGTCGCCTGGGGGCCCCGGATGATCTCGATCCGCTCGATATTGGACACCATCAGGTGCTCGAAATTGAAGCGCCCGCGAAGGTCTCCGGGATCGTTCTGCCGCACGCCGTTCACGAGCACCAGTGTCTGCTCTTCCTCGAGCCCGCGGAACTTGGCGACCGACGACGTGCCGGTCGGGCCGTTTTGCTGAATATTGATGCCCGGTGTGCGGCGCAGAATATCCGTAACCGCCGGCAACTGCATTTTCTCCAGCTCTTCCGCCGTGATAACGGTGACGGAACTGCCCAACAGCGTCTTGAGGGTCGGGGTTCGCGTTGCCGTGACGACGATGTCCTCGCCAATCGTCGGCGACTGGGCGAGCGCCCAATCGGCAAACGTCCCGGCGGCAAACGCGGTGCCCAACGCCGCCAGTAAGAATTTTTTTTGAAGGTTCATGCCGACCCCCTGCAATGATGACCAACACATCACCGCACGCGGTCCATCCGCGCCACCCGGTCGTCCCGCCCCGGCGGCAGGTGATGCTGGCTACGGCAGGTCTCCTGACTCGCGGGTCTCTGGAAAATCTTCGCCTTCCCGGTTCCCCAGTGGCTTTTCTCAAGATTTCCTCGCCGCTCACAGTTGCGGGCGCAGTCTCGGCTTCGACCGAGTTCCCTATTATCCCCTCGCGGGGACCATAGCTGGGCCGAAAGATGAAGATCGACGGCCGGCTTGTCAATTCACGGGCGGCGTACTCGGCTATTCGACCGTCGCTCGCTCGCGGAGGCGTTGACCGATCCGCTGTCGGCTTGAGGGCTTCAGGCCATGTTGAGCGGCAGCGGACTCCGGTCCACGTGATCGATGGAGCGCCGGACCATGCGCTCCAGCAATTCGGCCTTCACGTCCGCATAGTCCGGGTCATCCCAGAGGTTTCTGAGCTCCGAGGGATCATTTTCGAGATCGTAGAGCTCGGCCAATTCGGACTTGCCATAGAGCGTCATCCGCCAACGCCCGGTCACCATCGACCGGACTTGAATTGGGGGTAGGATGCCGAGGGAGGCGTGCTGGCTCTCCTCTTCGACGACAATATCGCCCGGTCCCGTGTCGGCGCCGGTTTCCATGTCGGTCAGCAAGGTCCGGCCTTGAACGCCGTTGTAGGCCCCGAGCCCCGCCCGGTGGAGAATGGTCGGGCCGATGTCGATGGTGCTGGCCAATGAAGAAAGTGTGGAGCCGGCGGCGCCGTTGGCCGCGGGATCGCTCCAGATGAACGGCACCTTGATCGTTGCCTGCAGGTGCAGCGGCCCCTTCAGCATCAGCCCGTGATCGCCCAGGAAATCACCGTGATCGGCGGTGAAGACGATGACCGTATTGTCGAACAGATCGAGATCCTTGAGTTTTTGGACGACCTCGGCCAGTGCGTCGTCGATCATGGTGATCATGCCGCAGGTAAGGGCGATGGCCTCCTTGGCTTCCCGCTCGTCGACCCGCAGGAAGACCATGGTCCGATCACGATCGAAGTTGGGGTTGTTGTCCTCCGTCGCCCGCGCGAGATCGATGGCGTTGGCGACATTCGGCCGGTCCGAATGGAAACTCGCCGGCAGTTCCACCTGATCCGGGCTGTACATGTCCCAATACCTGCCGGGGGGCGTGAAGGGATGATGGGGATCGGGAAAAGAAAGCATGAGAAAGAACGGATTGTCGCCGCCGTCGGCCGACCAGTCCTCCAGGCACTGGATCGCATGGTCCCGGATATAGGAGGTCGGATAAAGCTCCTCCGGAACCGATGTCCGCCACGCCTGTGGCGCCACATGGTCCGAGGGCCGTGCGTTGTCCCTGCCCCGCAATTTGTCGGGATCGTGACCTTTGTCTCTCAGCCAGTGGGGGTAATCGGCGCCAACCATGTCACCATGTCCCGAGCACAGATGCACGCGGTCGAATCCGTAGAAAGGCAGATGCATTTTCTGGCGCTCTTCGACCCAACGCGCCGGCTTTTCCTGATCATAGAGGGTCATGTCCGAGGTGTAGGGTTTGAGCGCCTCCGCGAAATCCCCGTCGAGCAGTTTCAAATCGTCGCCACGGCTGGTGTCGTAACGGGGCGCGCCGTCGGTCATGTTTTGCAGATGGCTCTTGCCGGACAGCGCCGTCCGGTAGCCGTCGGCCCGCAGCAGGTCGACAAAGGTATTCGCCTGGAGCGGCAGCGGCAGCCCATTGCCGCGGGCGCCGGTCACCGAAGGCAGCCGGCCGGTCATCAGACTCGCGCGGTTGGGCATGCAGACCGGCGAGGCCACATAGAACCGGTCGAACCGGGTGCCGCGTTCGGCAAGGCCGTCGATGGTCGGGGTTTTCAGAAATGGGTGCCCGGAGCAGCCGAGATAGTCGGCCCGGTGCTGATCGGTAATGACGAAAAGGAAGTTCGGCCGTTTCTCAGCCATCGCTGTCGGTGCCTCCCGTGGCCCACGTTTGTCTTGTTGCGGGCAACTATGCAGAAGGCGGCCTGTGGCGGTCTACCCGACCGGCCGGAGTTCTCGAAAGTTGTCCGAGATTCGGACACGAAGCGGGCGGCCGCGTCGTGACGGCCGCCCTTCCGAACCGGCGTCAGTCGAGGTCCAAATCGAACAGTTCGATCGCGTTGGTGCGCCCGATCCTGAGCTTTACCTCACCCGAAACAACTTCCGTCGCGTCGTACCAGTCGGCCGCGTCCTCCATATTCTCGAACGGGTAGTCGGCGCAGAAGAACATGCGGTCGACGCCGACAACGTCGAGGCAGCATTTGAAGGCCGGATCCTGGAAGTTGCCCGATGTCGTGATGTAGAAGTGATCAAGGAAATATTCACCCAACGGCCGGTTGCCCCGGTATTCGCGGCGCGAGAACGCCATCCGCGCATCGATCCGCCAGAGATCGTAAGGGATGTGCTCGCCCAAGTGGCCGATGATGATCTTCAGGTTGGGATAGTCGTCGAACATTCCCGATCCGCACATACGGAGCGAGTGAATGGATGTTTCAACGGCGAAACCCCACGGCGAGCTCTTGAGCCAGGGATGGCCGTCATAGATCGGCGCGCGCGACGGCAGCTGCATACGCGGGTGGAGATAGAACGGCACGTCCAGCTCCGACACGGTGCCCCAGAACGGCCGTAACTCCGTTTCATCAAGGTACAGAACATCGTCCTCCTGGCCGGTTTGCTGGAAGCCGTTGACCATGGCGCCCTTAAATCCCAATTCCTTGACGCAGCGGGTCAGTTCTTCGGACGCCACATCCGAATTGTGCATCGGGAGTGCCGCGAACGCCGCATAGCGGTCCGGGTGGCGCGCGACGGCTTCCGCCATTGCGTCGTTGGCTTTCCTGGCCACCTCGACGGCCTGATCGACATCCCGGATGCCCTGAACGCCGGGCGCGTTGTTGGAGAGGATGGTGAATTCAATTCCCGTCTTGTCCATGATTTCCAGACGTTCGTCACCCATATCGAGAATTTGACGGGTGAAATCGTCCCATTTCCCCGAATCGCCGGCGAACGCGCGGGTGTCTTCCAGGGTTTCGGGGATCGCCATGTGCTCTTCAAAAGCGATTTTGCCTTTCATGGTGGGGTTCTCCTGCTAGCTGATTCGTCCGTCGAAATCCCCTGGCGGCCGGCGCCTCAAGGGCTCGAAATTTTAAAAACCATCTGTGATTGGTACCGGTGTCGCGTAGCCGGTTTGGTGCGAACGCAACCTCGTTCCCGGTGAATTGGCCCCTCCCTGGGTCCTTATTGTTCGTTGCCCGAGCAATTTCATCAGAAGCCACGGAGCAAATCCACTTCGCGGTCCGATATTCTGCTTCGAGTCCGAATCCCGGACATATTTGCGTCCGATCAAAGGACCGGCTCTAGGTCCTGTTGACAGTTAGCGCAACCAGATGAGCGCGCCGACGAGGCACAGCATGGCCATGTAGGCGGTGACGGTCTTTTCGTAGCGTGTGGCGATGCGGCGGAAGTGTTTGATCTTGTTGATGAAACATTCGACGAGGT
>JAJECC010000139.1 GCA_022822205.1 Rhodospirillales bacterium
ATACCGGTTTTCGTCGCCGTCGCGAAGCTCGACCGCCTCATGGATGCCGGTCGACGCGCCGGACGGCACGGCGGCGCGGCCTACCGAGCCGCTCTCCAGCAGCACCTCCACCTCGACGGTTGGATTTCCGCGGGAGTCCAGCACTTCCCGGGCATGGATATCAGTGATGGCGGTCATGGCGCGTCTCCGGAAACAAATCGGCCGGTGGCGGAATTTGGCGCGTTGATAGACGCTCAAAGGGAGACGCGCAAGGGCTTGCCCATGTCGTTCCCGGGTCGAAAGTGATGGCTGTTCCGGCGCATCGCCATGTCCCGAAGCTTCGTCAGCTATGTCTATCACTGGTTTAATAAGTTCGCTTTCAGTTATCATTTGCAGCATTACAACAATGTGCAGCCGTCAGCGGTGCCGCTCAAGATCATCAAGACATGAGGAAGCGATGGATCGCAGAACTCTGAGGGAGCGCCTCAAGTATCACCTGATCCCACCGTCCTGGCATGCCGGAGACGTGCGTCGGCGGCTCCGTCGTTTGGAGCCGGAATTTGACCTTTTGCCGTTCCTGGTCCCGCGCGGGCGTATTGCCGTCGATATCGGAGCGAACAAGGGCGGTTATACGCGGGAACTGCTCAAGTTCGCCGCCGCGGTGCACGCAATTGAGCCGCGGCCGGCGCTGCTGCCTTGGCTCCGGCGTATACGGTCGTCACGGTTGACCGTTCATTCCGTCGCTGTCGGAAGCCATGACGGCGACGCCACGCTCCATGTTCCGATAAACAAGCGTGGCGTATCTTCCAATCAGCTTGCAAGCCTGACGCCGCCGAGCGAGGGAGGCGAGCACCTTAAGCTGTCGTGTACGGTTCGGCGCATGGATTCCCTGGACCTTGGCGACGTTGGGTTCATCAAGATCGACGTTGAAGGCCATGAGTCGCAAGTGATCGAAGGGGCCTCTGAACTGATAGCCCGCAGCCGCCCGGTCATGCTGATCGAAATCGAGGAGGCCCACGCCGGGGAGCCCGTGCGCGGGATAATCGACAAAATTGAGCGCCACGGCTACCGCGGCGTGGCCTTGGTTGATGGTGTCCTGACGGATGTACGCCAGGTCGAGAACCCTTCCGCCGCGAAAGTGTTCAACTATATTTTCCTGCCGCTCTAGAAATTAGTAGCCGACCGGCTTCGCCTTGGCGATCCGGTCGATCTCCATCAGGGTCTCGACGACGCCCGGCAGGTCGTCGAGCTTGATCATGTTGGGGCCGTCGCTGGGCGCGCTGTCCGGGTCCTCGTGGGTCTCCATGAACACCGCCGCGACGCCGACGGCGACAGCCGCCCGGGCGATCACCGGGGCGAACCGCCGGTCGCCGCCGGAGGCATTCCCTTCGCCGCCCGGCTGCTGAACGGAATGGGTCGCGTCGATGACCACCGGCGCGCCGGTCCGGGCCATGATCGGCAGCGAGCGCATGTCGGTCACCAGCGTGTTGTAGCCGAAGCTCGCGCCCCGTTCGGTGACCATCACCTTGTCGTTGCCCGTGCTCTCTACCTTCCCGACCACGTTTTCCATGTCCCACGGGGCGAGAAACTGGCCCTTCTTGATGTTGACGGGGAGACCCGTTTCGCCGGCGGCGACCAGCAGATCGGTCTGGCGGCACAGGAACGCGGGAATCTGCAGGACGTCCACCGAGTTGCCGATGCGCCGGCAATGATCGGTCTCGTGGATATCGGTCAGCACCGGCAGGCCCGAATTTTCGCGAACCTCCCGGAAGATGGGCATGGCGTCTTCGAGACCGACGCCCCGCTCGCTCCGGACGCTCGTCCGGTTGGCCTTGTCGTAGGAGGTCTTGTAGATGATGCCGATGCCCAGGTTTTTGCCGATCTCGGCGATCCGGCCCGACATGTCCAAGGCGTGTTCGCGGCTCTCCAGCGCGCAGGGACCCGCGATGATCGAGAGCGGCAGGTCGTTGCCGATGGTGACGTCACCGACGGATATGTGGCGGGGGGCGGTCAAAATCTATCCAATCTCATCTGTTGGTTGTTTTATTGTTGAACCGTTACGCAAGCCGATCTTAATATCTGGTCCGGCAGAACAGATTGCCGCCGATGATTGAGACGAACCATGCAGCACCATCTCGGAACATTCCATCAGACGAAGGATGGCTGGTTATATAGCCCCTCCCGAATTTTCGGTAAATTTTATTCTGTTTCAGATGCGCAGAAAGAAAAGATTGAGGAAGGAGACGGAGGCGGTTTGCTGGTGATCTGTCAGTATCTTTTTCCGGGGCTTATTGGTGGAGGTGGTGTTTCCATTTTAGCCAGGCTCGATGATCAATTGTTGGCGTTTACCGGGTCGTTCGTCCTAATCGCGGCCTTTGTTCTTGGGGTTCGAGCCCTTGGATCAATTGTTGTTCGGCGAGCCGGATTGACGGCTTTACAACTATCACCGAGAGAACATAGAAAATTGGCGCTGAAACTACGTGATTCCCGGGTGGCGCGACGGCTCCTTCTTCCGCTGGGAGTTCCGGTCCTTGTACTTGCCGGCTGGGCCCATTTCGGGTGGCCCAACGACGCTTTATCTTTCTTCACCCCTAGCGCATCGCTTGCCGGGGCAGCGCTGGTGCCAACGATTATGGGTCTATATATCCTTTTTCAAGAGGTTGCAGTTTCCACCTCTCAAAGCGGGCAGGAACAGCACCAGTAGCGGAGTCGTACTACACCAACCGGCTCTGATCGACCGCGGCGCGGATAAAATCGGTGAACAACGGGTGGGGCTGAAACGGCCGTGACTTCAATTCGGGATGGAACTGCACCCCGATGAACCACGGGTGGTCGGGAATTTCGACGATCTCCGGCAGCACGCCGTCGGGCGATTTGCCGGAGAAGATCAACCCCGCCTTCGCCAGGTGCGGCTCGTAGGCCATGTTGACCTCGTAGCGGTGCCGGTGACGCTCCGAAATTTCCCCCTCATCGTAGATTTGCTTCACCCGGGAGTTGTCGCCGAGCACGCAGGGGTAGGCGCCCAGACGCATGGTCCCGCCCTTGTCCGATCCCTCGTTCCGGGTTTCCCTGATGCCGTCCTTTTTCCATTCGGTCATCAAGCCGACGATGGGCTCTTCGCAGGGACCGAACTCGGTGGACCCGGCCTTGTCGATGCCCGCCAGGTTGCGCGCCGCTTCGACTACCGCCATCTGCATGCCGAAGCATATGCCGAAATAGGGAACGCCCCGCTCGCGGGCGAACCTCGCCGCCTCGATCTTGCCTTCGGCGCCCCGCTCGCCGAATCCGCCCGGCACCAGGATGGCGTGGGCGTCTTCCAAGGCCTGCACCGTGCCGCCGTTCTCGAAGATCTCGCTCTCGATCCACTTGAGATTGACCTTGACGTTGTTGGCGATGCCGCCGTGGGCCAAAGCCTCGGAGAGGGACTTGTAGGCATCCTTCAAGCCGGTGTACTTGCCGACCACGGCGACGGCCACCTCGCCTTCGGGCTCGACGGCGCGCTTGGCGACGTGCTCCCAGGGTTCCAGATCCGGCGCTTCGGCGTAATCCAATCCGAAATGGCGGCAGACCTCCCGGTCGAGGCCCTCGGCATGATACGAGACCGGCACCTGATAAATGTTCTTCACGTCCATCGCCGGAATGACCGCGTCCTCGCGAACGTTGCAGAAGTTGGCGATCTTTCGGCGTTCGCTGTCCGGAATGGTCTGCTCGGAACGGCACAGCAGCAGATCGGCCTGGATGCCGACGTTTTGCAGTTCGCGCACGCTGTGCTGGGTCGGTTTGGTCTTGAGCTCTCCCGCCGCGGCGATAAAGGGGACTAAGGTCACATGGACGAACATCGTCTGTTGGCGGCCGAGGTCGTTGCCCAGTTGGCGGATGGCTTCCAGGAACGGCAGGCTTTCGATGTCGCCGACCGTGCCGCCGATTTCACAAAGGACGAAATCCTCGCCGTTTAGGTCGGCCTTGACGAATTCCTTGATGGCATCGGTGATGTGCGGGATCACCTGGATGGTG
>JAJECC010000048.1 GCA_022822205.1 Rhodospirillales bacterium
GCCCGCTACTTCCCGGGCTTGTGCTTCACCAACGAGGCGATGATGCCCCTGAGCGTCCGGACCTCCTGCTCGGTCAGGCGGGCGCGGCCGAACAGGTTGCGAAGATTGCGCACCATGGTCGGGCGCTTCTCCTTGACGTGCAGAAACCCGGACCCGTCGAGCGCGCTTTCCAGGTGCTCGTAAAATCCCAGAAGTTCCTCCTTGGTCGCCGGGCGGGTGCCCTTCTTCTCCAGAGGATCGTCCGCCGGCTCGAGACCGAGCTTGTAGAATTCGTGCGCCACCAACAGCACCGCCTGGGCGAGATTGAGCGACGAGAATTGCGGATTGAGGGGCGCCATAATGATGGCGTCGGCAAGCGCAATATCGTCGTTCTTGAGCCCCTTGGCCTCGCCGCCGAACAGGATACCGGTGGAAGCTGGATCTTCGGCCATCAAGGGCGCGGCTTCATCCGGCGCATAAACCGGCTTGGTCATACCGCGCGGCCGGGCGGTGGTGGCATAGACCGCGGTCAGATCGGCAATCGCCGCTTCGGTGGTATCGAACAGCCGGGCGCCGTCGACCACCTGATCGGCGCCGGATGCGGCGGCGATCGCCTTGTCGCTCGGCCAGCCGTCCCGCGGCCGCACCAGCCGCAATTCGGTGAAGCCGCAATTGAGCATGGCCCTTGCGACCATGCCGATATTCTCACCCAGTTGGGGATCGACGAGGATGATCACCGGGCTTTCGCCGGCCGCGCCCGGCTCGCGCGTGCGGTCAGTCCCGGCCACGACGGGCTCAGGCGGCGCCGGCGAACCTGCCGCCGACCGGGGCCTCGTCCCGATAAAGCTTGTAGGTGATGGCGTCGTGGAGCGCATTGTACGAAGCGTCGATGATGTTGGTCGAAACCCCCACCGTCGACCAGCGCTTCCCCTGGTCATCGGAGCTCTCGATCATCACCCGGGTGACCGCGCCGGTGGCCTCCGACGGTGTCAGGATGCGCACCTTGTAGTCGACCAGCCGGACGTCCGAGAGCTCCGGGTAGTGGGGCACCAGAATGTCGCGGAGCGCCGAATCAAGCGCATTCACCGGACCGTTGCCTTCGGCGACGTTCATGAATGTCTTTCCGTTGAGTTCGGCCTTCACCGTCGCTTCGGAAAGGGTGATCAGCTCGCCCCGGGCATTCCAGCGCCGTTCGTCGATCACCCGGAAGCTGGTCAGCTTGAAATATTCGGGGACCGCGCCAAGCGCCCGGCGGGCCAACAGCTCGAAGCTGGCCTCGGCGCCATCATAGGCGTAGCCGTCGAATTCCCGCTCTTTGACCACCTCGACCAGCCGCGTCACCTTGGGGTCGCCGTCCTCGATCTCGAGGCCGATGTCGCGGAACATGGCGAGAATGTTGGAGCGGCCCGACTGGTCCGACACCACCACGTGGCGGCGATTGCCGATGGCTTCGGGGTCCACGTGCTCGTAGGACTTGGGATCCTTTTCCACCGCCGAGACATGCAGCCCGCCCTTATGGGCGAAGGCACGTTCCCCGACATAGGGGGCCGAGCGGTTGGGCGCCTGATTGAGGCGCTCGTCGAGCAAACGGGAAATGTGGGTGAGTTGCTTAAGACCGTCCTCGGTAATCCCGGTGTCATAACCCATCTTCAGCATCAGATTGGGAATCAGGGTCACGAGATTGGCGTTGCCGCAGCGCTCGCCGAGGCCGTTGAGGGTGCCCTGCACCTGCCGCACGCCGGCGCGGACCGCCGCCAGCGAGTTCGCCACCGCGTTGCCGGTGTCGTCGTGACAATGAATGCCCAGATGATCACCGGGCACCACCTCGGTCACCTTGGTGACGATCTCTTCGATCTCGTGGGGCAGCGTGCCGCCGTTGGTGTCGCACAGCACCACCCAGCGCGCCCCCGCATCGTAAGCCGCCTTCACGCAGGCCACGGCATAGTCCGGATTGTCCTTGTAGCCGTCAAAGAAGTGCTCGGCGTCGAATATGGCTTCCCGCCCGATTTCCACCGCATGGGCGATTGAATCGCGGATCATTTCGACGTTCTCGTCCAGCTCCACCTTGAGCGCCACATTGACGTGGAAATCATGGGTCTTGCCGACGATGCAGACGGCGGGCGTACCAGGCTCGGTCAGCGCGTTGAGGCCGGGATCGTTGGCCGTCGAGCGCCCCGCCCGGCGGGTCATGCCGAACGCGGTGAGTTTGGCGTTCTTGAATACCGGCGGCTCGCCGAAAAAGGCATCGTCCGTCGGGTTGGCGCCCGGCCAGCCGCCTTCCACATAGTCGATACCCAACGCGTCAAGGTCCGCCGCGATGGCCGCCTTGTCCGCCGAGGAGAAGTCGATTCCCTGGGTCTGCGCACCGTCACGCAGGGTCGAATCGAATATGTAGATGCGCTTATCACTCATCTTTCATCTTGAATCCCAATGTGCTGGCCGGCACATCCCGGCCCCAATTGCCGGGAAAGCGCCGGAGAATGCCCAAAAAGCGGCAAAATCACAAGTTTTTCGGTGCCGGCCCGCTCCACCTTGGAGATCGGCCCGATGATCGGCCGGCCTGACGATCGCTTACGGCAGTTCCTAGCGGCGAAGGGTCAATTTGTCGCCATCCACCGAATAGCCGGATAGCCGCCGGAGAAAACTCATGCCCAGCAGGGAACTCGACAAGGGGGCTCGGTTGACGGAGGCCCGGACGTCGCGGAGCGAAATGGGGCCGGCGCTGACCCGGCCCAGGACCACCGGTGCGCCCCGGACCGTCCCATTCGCCGTCCGATAGACCCGGCTGTAATTCAGGCGCGAGGGATCGAGGCCCAAACGTTCCGCGTCCCGGGGACTGAGGACGACATCGGAGGCGCCGGTATCGACGAGGAACCGGATCGGCACCCCGTCGACCAGGGCTTGAACCGCGAAGTGGCCGTCATCCCGGGCCCGCAGCAGCAGTGTCCCGCCCACCGCCTGGCCACGATGGGGCAAGAGCTCGGCCCGCACCCGGTCGAATAGGCCCCGGGCATCGTCCTTGAACGAGAATGCCAACAGCAGCACCACGAAAATGGCGCCCCAAACAGCCGCGTGCCTGAACATGATCCCCGGCCGGGCGCGCCACCGGACGATGAGCGACGAGCCAATCAATACGGCGAAACCCAGCGACGAAACGACGCCGATCTTGGTTCCCTCTTGTGCCCAAATTTCCGGGAATGCCCGGGCGAGGAGAAATACAAGGAGTGCCAGGCCGACGCCACCCGCCGCCAGCCACAACCACAGCGGACCGCGTCCACCGCCCCGGGGCGGCGGACGGTTCCACGGAGATCGAGGCAGCGGACTGGCCATCCCTGCTCATATAGCCAGCGCATGGCGGGGCTGCAATTGGAACAAATCGACCATCGAGCCACGGTCGTAAAAAAATTCATTTCTGCGAATGATTATCATTTACAAAACCACATCATGTCTGATACACACTCTGGCATTGCGAATGATTTTCAATTTCAAAATTAAAACCGTCAGGGCACCATCGATGACCACACACTCCCACACCCACGAGCCGAATGCCGGGAACCTCGCCGCCTGTGACGTTGGCCGGTTCGAAGATCTGCGCGCACCGGAACAATTCACTCTTTGGGCCATTCGCATGTGGGTGTTGGGTAAGCGCCGTGATCGACAGGTAGGCCGCAAGCTGCGGGAGGGCTTCGCTCAGGTCGGCGCCCCGTCGGCGGCCGTGTGGCTGGAAACCATGATGCGGACGCTTACGTCGAACCTCTGCCGCAACGTGATCGTTCACTGCGTCTGCGACCGACGGACCAGCGCCGACGAACACATGCTGCTCGAACTGTTGGCGCGCGGCCAGGTTGGTGACGAGGAGACGGTCCTTCGGTGTTTGAACGAATTCATAACCGCGTCCGCGGTTCATACGGCCGGCCCGCTGGTCACGCGGCTCGGCGAAACCCTGGCGGACGGGGGTGTGCTGTTGGGATCAACCTGCTACCGGACCGAACCCGCGGCCATGCCGGCCGCAACCCACGCACAGACGAGCTTCACCGTGCACTGACCAAACCGAAAGCAATAAGAAGAAGGCAGCCTGAAACTCGCTCGTTTTAGAACGCTGTCTCCGGGAAACGGCCGGGCCCTCCCATCCCCGGCCGTTTCTTTATGCGCGCCTCCAGGTGGTGCCGCCGGCGCCGTCCTCCAGGAGGATGCCGGCTTCGGCCAGCCGGTCGCGGATTTCGTCGGCGCGGTCAAAGTTCTTCCCGGCCCGGGCCCCGTCGCGTTCCTCGATCAGCGCATCGATATCGGCATCCGATAGGCCCGCCGTCCCTTCGGGCTGCCATTTGAACCAATCCTCGGGATTGAGCTGGAGGAGGCCGAGAAGATCGGCCCCAGACAGGAGCGCTTCTTTCTCTACGGACAATACTTCAAATGAGATTCCGCCCTCCACGCCCTGGCTAAGTCTTTTCTCGATATTAGACAGCCGCTGTATTGCACCGGGTGTGGACAGATCGTTCTGCAACTCCGATACAACGGGGCTAACAACCGGTTTTCCGTCAAACCACTCAAGGTTCGGCTTGTCCGCTATGGGAACATCCTGCGCCCTTCTCAGAGTTCCGTACCACCCGTCAAGGATATTTTTGGCTTCGATCAGCCCGTCCGCCGTCCAGTTGATGGGCCGGCGATAGTGGGTCATCAGCATGGCGAGGCGGATGGTTTCGCCGTGATGCGCCTTCAGCAAATCATGGACGGTGATGAAGTTGCCCAGGGACTTGGACATCTTCTCGCCCTCCACCTGCAGATAGCCGTTATGCATCCAGTATTTGGCGAAGGTCCCGGCGCCGTGGGAGCAGGTGGACTGGGCGATCTCGTTTTCGTGGTGGGGGAAGATCAGATCCTGGCCGCCGCCGTGGATATCGAAATTGATGCCCAAATGCTTTTCCGACATGGCAGAGCATTCCAGGTGCCAGCCGGGCCGCCCGAAGCCCCAGGGGCCGTCCCAGCCGGGCTGGGAGCCGGTGGACGGTTTCCACAGCACGAAGTCGGTCGGATTTCGCTTGTAGGGGGCGACCTCCACCCGGGACCCGGCGATCAGCTCATCCTGCGAATGCCTCGACAGCCGCCCGTAGCCGGCCATGGACGAGACATCGAACAGCACGTGGCCGTCCGCCTCATAGGCATGATCCTTGGCAATCAGATCCTCGATCAGCGCGATCATCTCCGGGATATGGCCGGTGGCGCGGGGCTCCTCGTCCGGCGGCAGGGCGCCGAGCGCGGCCACGTCGGCATGAAACGCCTCGGTCGTCCGGGCGGTGATGGAGGCGATCTCCTCGCCGCTCTCGTCGGCCGCGGCGATGATCTTGTCGTCGACATCGGTGATGTTGCGGACGTACTTGACGTTGCCGGCACCAAATTCGTGCCGCAGCAGCCGGTAGAGCACGTCGAACACGATCACCGGGCGCGCATTGCCGATATGGGCGTAGTCGTAGACCGTCGGCCCGCACACATACATGCCGACCCGGCCCGGGGTCACCGGTTCCAGGTCCTGCTTCTCGCGGGCCAGGGTGTTGTAAATCCGGATAGTCATTTGGGCGGAGTGTATAGCGGCGCCAGACACCCTGAACAAGGTTGCCGGCCTTTATTCGGCCGCCTTGGCGCCCTTGCTCTTCCTGTGTGCCGCGTAAGCCCTTTGGGAGCTTTCCACAGCGGCGCCGACGTCCTTGCGCATCTCCTCGATATGCTCGGTCCCGAAATCATAGCTGGCGCGGCGGGCATCCAGATTGCCGGTGAAATGGGGCACCACATAGCGGGCAAGCAATTCATAGGAGCGCTTCACGTCGGCAAACGGCGCCCAGTTGTGCGCCAAGGCCAGAAGCTTGCCGAAGCCGCCGGCCGCCGCCTGCATCCGTTCGATTTCGCGAATGGCATCGTCCGGCGTTCCGATGATCGCCACTTGGTTGTCCAGCGCGTATTGCTTGGGATCCGGCGTATCGAACGGGATGGGGGTTCCGGGCAGGATGGCCTTGGAGTACTCGAACCAATCCAAAAAACCGTGGTCGATGTCGCTGATCGCCTTCTCCCGGGTTTCGGCCAAATGCACCCAGGCGGTGATCCGCCATTGATCGCGCGCCACGGTCCGGCCGTGCTCGGCGGCCGTTTCCTGACAGACCTCCCAGTTCTTGACGTGATAGGCCATGGCGTCGTCCGACGTGCCGCCGAGGACCAGCAGGCCGGCGCCGTACTTCCCCGCCTCGATGGCCCCGGCAGGGGAACGGATGGACGTCACCGCCATCTCCATCTTGGGCCGGGTATAGGGCTGCATCTGCAGGCGGGCATCCCGGATGGTGAACCAGTCGGTCTCCCGGGTGACCGTTTCGCCTTCGAGCAACGGCACGATGACCTCCAGCGATTCGGCCATCCGCCGGCGCTGGTCCTTGACGTCGATCCCCATGTGATGGGCGTCCGTCGGCAGCGCCCCCGGGCCGACCCCGAACATCACCCGCCCGCGGGTCAAATGATCCAGCAGCACCATCTCATCAGCGACGATCATCGGGTGGTAATAGGGCAGCGACTTCACCCCGGTACCGAGACGGATGTGCTTGGTGCGCTCGGCGGCCGCCGCGATGAACACCTCCGGCGCCGGGATGATTTCGAACCCGCCCGAATGGTGCTCGCCGACCCACACTTCATCGAGGCCCAGCCGGTCGAACCACTCGATCAGCTCCAAATCCCGATGCAGCGCCTGCGTCGGGTCCTCGTGAAGAGCATGAAACGGCGCCAGGAATACGCCGAAACCGAGTGGTTCTGGCATGGCTCCCGCCTGTTATTCCGCGACCAGGGAATTCTCCAGGGTGCCGATGCCCTCGACCTCCATAACGATATGCTCTCCCGGATTGAGGAACTTGCCGGAGGCGCCGGCGACGCCCGCGCAGGTGCCGGTGGCGATGATGTCGCCCGGATAGAGGGTCATCTGCGCCGACAGCGAGGCGATCTGTTCAGGTATTTGGAAGATCATCTGCCGGGATGAAGAATCCTGGCGAACGTCGCCCGAAACGGTCGTCTTCATGGAGAGATCGTGGACGTCGGCAATATCGTCCGCCGGCACGATCCACGGGCCCATGGGGGCCGAGCATTCGAAGGATTTGTGGCGCACCCAGTCCATGCCGAAGGGCCAGTCGTCCCGTTTGCCGCGCTCGCGGGCCGAAAGGTCGTTCATGATCGTGTAGCCGGCAACGTGATCCATGGCATCATCGACCGAGACGTGCCGGCCTTCCTTGCCGATGAACAGGGCGATTTCCACCTCGTAGTCGTACTTTTCCGAATAGGTGGGCGACAGCCGGATTTCGTCGCCGGGGCCGATCACCACCGACCCCGACTTGATGAAGAAGAACGGTTCGATCTCATCCTTCTTGATATTGGTATTGCCCATCTCCGCCGCATGGTCCCAATAGTTGGCGCCGGCGCAGTAAATCGCGCTGGGGCGCGGCACGGGCGCCAGCAGCCTGGTCTCCGACAGGGGCTGGGAAACACTGCCGTCCGGATTGTCCGAAATGGCCCTGAGGGCAGGCCCGGCGGCGGTCCAATTCTCCAAAACGCCCCGGACACGTGATCCGTTGAAGCCGGCCGCACCGGCCGCAGCCGCCTCGGCGCCCAGATCAAAGACCGTGTCGTCGATTACCATGCCCGCGCGGGCCGAGCCGTCGGACGCCTTGTAGGAAGCCAATTTATAGGATGCCATGTCGGGACCTCTCCCCTGTCTAGAAATGTTTGTTGCCGGGACTATAGCAAGTGGCTCCGGGAAGGAAATCACATGTGGGTGCGGGCCCCTTGCCCGTCCGAGCCGGCA
>JAJECC010000043.1 GCA_022822205.1 Rhodospirillales bacterium
ATCGAGGCGCTGAAACGCGCCCACGGCATTCTCGGCATCGAGCGGGCCGTGCTGGTTCAAACGCCGGCGCACGGCGCGGACAACACCATCATTCTTGACGCGATCTCGGCCGGAAACGGCCGCTATCGGGGGGTTGGAAGAGCCGATCGAACCGTCACCGATGCCGAATTGCAGGCATTGCACGACGGCGGCATCCGGGGCCTGCGCTTCGAGTTCCTGAAACACTTCGATGCGCCGCCCGGGCCCACGTTCATTCAACGCATCGCCGAGCGCGTCCGGTCCATGGGGTGGCACATGGTTTTTCTGCTCGATGGGCATCAGCTTGTGGAAATGGAACGGCTTCTGCGCTCATTGCCGGTACCGATAGTGATCGATCATCTGGCCCGGGTCGACATCGGCAACGGCACCGAGCACCGGGAGTTCCGGTTACTGGTGGATTTGCTCGAAGAGGGGAAGGCGTGGACGAAATTGACGGCCTTCGGACGCTTGTCGAAGGCCGGCTTTCCCTATGGGGACGTAATTCCTCTCGCGGCCCGCGCCGTCGAGAAGGCTCCGGATCGTATTTTGTGGGGCACGGACTGGCCGCACCCCGGACCCGTCGGCGGCCCGCCACCGGATGACGGTCCGCTCGTGGACCTGCTTCCGGACATCGTGCCGGACCGGGACCGCCGCAAGAAGATATTGGTCGACAATCCGGCCGCTCTCTACGGCTTTGACGACTGAAGCCGTTTTGACGGTCACACGGAATGGAGCGATTTATGACAGGAGGGATTCATGACATTCGAGGTTAGGCGCGTCGTTACCGGACATGATGAAGACGGCAAGGCCGTTGTCTTGTATGACGGAACGCCTCCCCGCGTGGAAAGCCCGAGGGAGGGCTTGCAGGGTGCGCTGATCTGGACGACGGATGCCCTGCCCGCCCGTGTCGACGGGGACAGGGACATGGGGGACGTGAACGTTGGAACCACCCTCGACAACGGGTCCGTATTTCGTGTCGCCAAATATGAACCGGGGGTCGGCCCGCGCGTTCATCGAACGCAGTCCATCGATTACGCCATTGTCATTTCCGGCGAAATCGTTTTGGAGCTGGATGACGGCGTCGAAGTCCGCCTCAAGGCCGGCGATGTGGCGGTACAGCGCGCGACCGTCCACAATTGGGTCGTTCCCGGCCCCGAGCCCTGTGTTATCGCGTTCATATTGATCAGCGCGGAGGCGAAGGGCCTCCCGGCATTCGGTTAGCCGGTTCCGCGGCGGACAAGCGCCGGCAGGACCCGGACCGGCCCGACACCGCGCGGTCCGTGTCATGCCGGGATACCGGCCGCGGCTGGAAATGGTCCTGGACGATCGATATTTTTGCTCTTAAATACCGTAGTATGGCCAGCAGCATCGAAGCGGACGGTTCGGGGCCCGGCTCGGCACCGGCCGTAAGGACCATCGAGCCGTCATTCTTCAACGCCCTGCCGCATTACCTGCCGCTGGGCGTTTTTCCGCCGATATTCCTGGCCTTGCAGTACGGCGGCTGGTGGATCGCCGCGCCGTTCGCTTTCTTCATGCTGACGGGACCGCTGGATATCGCGTTCGGCGACGACGAGCGCACCATGGACCCGGCGAAGACCCCCGAAGACCGGTTGTTCTGGCATAACCTGCCGGTCTGGGCCTGGGCGCTTCTCTGGCCGGCGGCGCTGGCGTTCGGTTTCTGGCAAATCTTCGCCGGCGGCGGGTTTGAAATCTGGGAGTGCGTGCTGCTGGCCGTGGTGCTCGGCATCGAGATCCAGGCGGTCTTCGTCGTCGGGCATGAGCTGATTCACCGGCGCGCGACCTGGGAGCGGCGGCTCGGCGAATTCCTGCTCGCGTCCGGCTCCTATCCCCAATACGCCACGGAGCACGTCTATATTCACCACGCTCTCGTCGGCACGCCATTCGATGTCGGATCGGCGCCCAAGGGCCAGAGCTTCTGGCATTATTTCCCCCGGGAAGTCGCGAGCAACCTGACCGGCTCCTGGCGGGTCGTACGGGAGCGCCTGGCGCGCCGGAGGCTGCCGGTCTGGCACTACAGCAATCCGTTCTGGCGCTACGTCGTGGAAACCGGGTTCTGGTACGGATTGATTTTCTGGATGGGCGGCATCTGGGCGGTTCTGACCTTTGCCGTCCTGTGCCTGGGCGCCGTCTTCTCGATGAAGATCAGCAACTACATGCAGCACTACGGGCTGCGCCGCATCCGTCTCAGCGGCGGCCGGTTCGAGAAGGTCCGGCCCCGGCATTCCTGGAACGCCAACTACAAGCTCAGCAACTGGATGTTTTTCAATATGCAGCGGCATCCGGACCACCATTCCGTGGCGAGCCGGCCCTATCCGCTGCTGCAGAATTGCGGCGCCGACGAGTCGCCGCAACTCCCCGGCACCTACGCCAAGATGTTCAATCTGGTTCTTCGTCCGAAGCGCTGGTTCAAGACCATGGACCCGCTGGTCGATCAATGGCGGGCTGAATTCTATCCCGAAATCGAGGATTGGAGCGCCTACGACAGTCCGGTCTCGGCGGCGCGGCCGGATGCGTTCGACGCGATCGCCGAGATTTTCGCCGCCGCGCCCAGGCTCGCCGGATGGATCGAACGCCACCCCGAACTGCTCGATACCCTGCACGACAGGGAATTCACCGACCTGGATCTGCCCAAGGGCTTCGGACCCGATCCGGAGTTCGAAGCGTTCGCCCGCCGGGGCCTGACCCGCGTCTACTGGACGCTCGAGTTCGGCGCCGCCGAAATGAGCGAAAGCCTCGCCGAAATCCCGGTCAAGGACGTCCGGGACAAGGTGGACACCGTGCGCAACTGGTCGAACGACAAGGCGTTCCAGATCGGCATGCACACCCTGCGCGGCAACCTGACGCCCATCGAGGCCGCGACGGCGTTGTCCAACCTCGCCGAAGCATCGGTTTCGGCCGTGCTGGCGGCGGTGGCGGACCAGTTCGCCGACCGGCTGCGGCCGGACCGCGATGGCGGCGTCGCGGCGGCGCTTCTGGGCGATCCGGCGAGCGGAGAGGCCGCGCCCGGCGCCGAGCTCGATATCCTCTTCGTCTACGAATTCGGGCCGGGCACCGACCATGACGGACTGTGCCGGCGCTTCCGGGACGCGCTCGGCGACCTGTCGCGGGACAGCCTGATTTTCTCGCCGCTTCGGGGCGGCGGAAAAGGACGCGCCCTGCGCTCCCTGACCGGTTTCAGGGAACACTATGGATCGGCCGCGACGGCGGAGGAACTGCTGGACCTGACCAGGGCGCGCTGCGTCTTCGAACGTGGCGCGGACGGGATCGGCGCGCGGTTCGAGGATGCACTGCGCCGGGTCCCGGCCGGAAGCGCATCCCGCAATACGCTGATCGCTAAGCTGCAAGAGGCGGGCGGCAGCGGCGCCGAAACCGGCCTGGCGGCCTATGCGGGCAGGCGCGGCGGCCTCCGGGAGGTCGAGCGGGCAGCCCGGCGGCTGCAAGTCGTTCATGCCGTGGAGGTCCCGGATGATCCGGCGCCCGCCGCGGCTTCGGTTTTCCGGGCCGCCGCCGAACAGGGCCTGATCGCCGGCGGCATCGCCGACACCCTGGCGGAAGCCGCGGCGTTGTGGCGCAACCTGCGGGGCGCGCTTGGGCTGGTTGCGGACGACGGCGTAGCGGCCGAAACGCTGGGCACAAGAGCCGGAGAGACCCTCGCCCGGTCTTGCGGCCTGGACGATTTCGAGGCGCTGACCGCCGCCGTCGACCATATGGCGGCGCGCGCGGCGTCGGCAATCGCCGATCTGGACGGCACGGCCGAAAACGCCGCCGCGGCGGCGGCCGATCCCGCCCGGATCGATCCGGCGACGTGACCTCGCACCAACGGCACACCGGCGGCCCCGGTATCCGGCGCACAGGGCCGCGCCGCCGCCGGCATTCCGAGAATCCATCGTATGTCTGACCGGCCCGGGCCGGGGGGAAGCCGCCCCGCCGCCCCGCCGCCCAGCGGGATTCTGGCGAAGGTGACGGCGGAAGACCGGGACCTCATCGAGCGGCCGGTTCTCGCCCCGCATCTCGATTTTTATCCGGTCGACGAAGATCAGACCCTGCTGGTTTCCGAATCCTTCAATACATTGCTGCGTGGACCGGTCTACGGCGATCTTCTGCCGCTGCTTGACGGCCGCCCGGCGGACGACCTTGCCGCCGCCCTCGCCGACGCCCACGTCTCCGCCGACGTTCGCACCGCTCTTGCCGCCCTGGCCTCCCGGGGCTACGCGGTTTCCGGCGATCATTCCATGGACCGGGGCCGTGCGGCCTATTGGTCCGCGCTCGGCGCCTCTCCCAGATGGGCGGAACGGCGCCTCGCGGAAGCCCGGGTGGCGGTCGACGGCGACGACGGCCGGTTCTCCCGCCGGCTCGAAGCCATGGGCATTGCAGTGGACGGCGGCGGGCCCGCCCTGTCGGTCGTCCTTTGCGCCGACTATCTGGACGAGGCTCTCGATAGGGTCAACCGGCGCCATATCGGTTCCGGCGCGCCCTGGATGCCGGTCCGGCCGAAGGGTCTGGAGCCGCTGTTCGGCCCGGTATTCCGCCCCGCGGAACAGGGGCCGTGCTGGGCGTGCCTCGCCTACCGCCTGCGCAGCCACCGGGAAGTCCACAACTTCCTGCGCAACGTCGCCGGCGACGAGGGGGCCTTCCGGCCCAATGCCGCCGAACCGGCGGTCCTGGACGCCATATACGGGCTGGTTGCGGCCGAGATTGCGAAATGGCTGGTCCTGGAGGAAACGGCGGTGCTGCACGACCGGGCGATTTCGCTGGATGCCGGCAGTCTGCGGAGCACCCATCATCCGGTCATGCGCCGGCCGCAATGCGTTGTCTGCGGCGACCCGGCCCTCCATCGCATCGACCGGCCTCCGGTTCCGGTGCGCTTGCAGTCGAGTCCGGCGCCGGTCAGCAACAGCGGCGGCGTGCGCTCGGTCGACCCGGAAGAAACCCTGGCGCGCTACCGCCACCTCATCGGCCCGGTCGGCGGCGTCGTCACCTGGGTCGCGCGGAGGACCGAGGAGGCCGATTCCTGGCTCCACGTCTACTGGGCCGGGTCCAACGTCGGGCTGCGCGGCCGAACATTGAGTTCGCTCAGGCGCAGCTTGCGCAGCAAGAGCGCCGGCAAGGGAGCCACGCGGGCGCAGTCCGAAGCGAGCGCGCTCTGCGAGGCGATCGAACGGTATTCCAGCGCCTTTCACGGCGACGAAATCCGCTGCCGGAAACGGTTCGCCGACTTTGCCGCGGACGGCGGCGGGGCCGCGGTCCATCCGAACGACGTCCAGTTGTTCAGCGAGCGCCAGCTGGACGACGCGGCGGCGATCAACGCCGGGGGCCATCCCTACAACATCGTGCCGCCCCGCCTCGACCCCGAGGCGGAAATCGACTGGTCGCCGGTGTGGTCGCTGACGCAGGAGCGCCACCGCTATCTTCCGACGTCGATGCTCTACGGCGCGCCTGCCGAACTGAGAGGCCCTGCCGACCTGATCGCCGATTCGAACGGCTGCGCGGCGGGCAACACCCTGGAAGAAGCGGTCCTGCAGGGCTTTTTCGAACTGGTCGAGCGCGATGCGTTCGCCATCTGGTGGTACAACCGGCTGGCCGTGCCCGGTGTGGAGCTGGAAAGCTTCGGCGACGATTATCTCGCCCGGGCGCCGGACTATTACGGCCGGCGCGGGCGCGAGCTATGGGTGCTCGACGTCACCCAGGATCTCGGCATTCCCGTTTTCGCGGCCGTATCGCGGCGGACCGGCGGCGATACCGAGGATATCATTTACAGCGCCGGCGCGCACACCGACCCGCGCATCGCCGCGCTCCGCGCCGTCTGCGAACTGAACCAGTGCCTGGCCTGGCTGCCCGGGGGCGGTTCCGGCCCGGCGATCGACGATCCGCTGGCGCTCGGCTGGTGGAAGACGGCCAAGCTGGCGGACCATCCCTATCTGGCGCCGGCGGACGGGGCGCCGGCGCGCGGCGGGGCCGACTATCCGGTTTCCGATACGACGGACGTGCGCGACGAGGTCGACCGGTGCCGCTCGCTGGTCGAGGCCCGCGGCATGGAATTTCTGGTGCTCGACCAGACCAGACCGGACATCGGCATGCCGGTGGTGCGGGTCATCGTGCCGGGCCTGCGCCATTTCTGGGAACGCTTCGCGCCGGGACGCCTGTACGACGTGCCGGTCGAAACGGGCCGGCGCGACCGCGCGCTCGCCGAAGAAGAGCTCAATCCCGTGCCGGTCATCGCGTGAGAACACCTGAAAAATCCGGGAAAACCGGACGGGGAGACGACAGCCCGGGTCTTGGGAAATCCGGGCGCCATCAGCGCCTTGTGGCGCCGATCCCCGACAAGCTCCAGCCCGCCAGCGCAAGGACCAGGCCCGCGGCTACGGCGCGAACGGCGTTCCAATCCTGCCACGGCCCTGAATAGGCCCGCCACGCTGCGCCGGCTTCCGCGGGGCCGAGCGGCGTCTCGACCAGCCCCAGCGCCTCGTTCAACGGCACATTGACGGTCATCGTCGGAACCATCGCGCCCAGAACATAGAGGAGGCCCGCCATGGCGAAACCGATTGCGGCCCGCCGCTCCCGGGCTCTCATGGCGGCCAGCGCCGTGAACATCAACAGCGCGGGCGTGCCGAAGAATACGGGCGCGAAAACCCAGTTGCGTACGCTCGCATTCATGGCCTGCATGGCGGCGATGGCGACATTCGGGTCCGCCGCGTCCAACCCCCACATGGTCGAGCAGACCCACGCGAAGAAGAAGCCGAACATCGCCCCGGAAAACAGGAGCGACAGGAGGGCCAGCGGCTTGACCGGGCCGGCCGCGCCGCTGCCGTCTCGCCGAGGGGCTATCGACATTACGCGCCGCTCCCGCCGGCCGAGCCTATCTGGCGAATCGCCCGATAGACCGCCCGGCCCAGAATGGCCGCAATAGCGGCCTGGGCCACGATCACCGCCGGCCAGATCTTGGGGAACGCAGGATCGACATATTTTTGCGGCCCATAAGACACCAGCGCCGTCAGCGCAAACAGAAGCGCGACCGCCATGGCGAACCGCATGCCGCGGACCGCGAGGCCGTAGGCCGCCGCCCCTATCGCCAGCGATGCGGCGAGGAAAGGCCCGAGCGCGAAGGGCTCGACCTCCAGCGGCGGGTGAGGCTGCTCGGTACGGGTGAACATGGCCAGCAGCATGGCGCCCGTAAGCGCCAGAAGGGCAGCGACCGCCGCCGCGGTATAGCCGTCTCCGGCCCGGTTCGTGTTTGTCTGTTCGTGCATCTTGCGCCTCATGGTAATTTCCGAACCGATCGGTACGGATTGACAAAACCGTACCGATCGGTTCGGATATCTCAACCATGAATTTGTGGATTTTCGAACGTGAAGGAGACTGACCGCGCAGAGCGGCGCGACGTCATTCTCGATGCCGCCACCTCCATCCTGCGCGAAAAGGGCTACCGCGACACCACGATGCTGGATGTCGCCCGGCGGGTCTCGGCATCCAAGGAAACGCTGTATGCGTGGTTCGGAAACAAGTCCGGGCTCTTCCAGGCCGTCATTCGCCGAAATGCGAATACGGTGCGCACCGTGCTCGAAGCGCATCTGGACGGCGACGCACCCCTGGAGGAGGCTCTTGCCGATGTCGGCCGGGCGCTCGCCGGTCTCCTTCTGGGCGACGGTGCGGTCGCAATCAACCGCGCCGCAATTTCCGAGGCGCGCACGGAGCCGGTTCTCGCCCGCATATTGGTGGAAACGGGCCGCGAGGCGACCCTGCCGTTCTTCGTCTGCTATCTCGAACGATGCCGCGAACGCGGCCTTCTGGACTTCGATGACCCTTGGGAAGCGGCGGAGACGTTCCTGGGACTGCTGCTGGGAGACGCGCAGGTCCGGCGCCTGCTCGGGGTCGTCAATACCCCGGACGCAAGGGAAATCGACGCACGGGCAAGACAGGCCGCCGCCAGGTTCCTGCAACTCTACGGGTGAGGCGCGGCGCGCCATTCCCGAGAAGCCGGGCCCGGCTCGGAGCGAACCGCCGGCCGGGTTTGAGCCCTATCGGCCCCGACTCTATGTTGTCGCGGAAAGTGAAATCCCGCTCTGGACAAGCGCCTCGGCCGCCCAGCCGGGAACGGCCTTGTCGACCCACCACACCCCGTTCTTCAGGATCGCAACCTCCCGGTGCGGCCGGTCGGGGCCGGTGTTGTCGTAGAGCAGGGCCTCGTCCGTAAGCGCAATCGCCGCCGGAAGATTGGCATGCGAGCGCACGAACCGCCGCCTTGCGTCCGCTTCCGGGACATCGTGACCGCCGAGCTTGACCCGGTTGCGGATACGGTCGAGCGCCCGGTCCGGCGAAGCGACCGACACGTAGTGCAGGACGATCCGATAGCCTGCCCGCCGCGCGGCGGTCATGTGGCGAAGAATGCCGGAACCGGTGAGCGTGGTCTCCACCAGATGCGTCCGCCCCCCGGCAAGCGCAGCCTGTCGCCGGCGCAATGCCTCCCGCGCCGCCTGTCCGGGGTTGCCGGCCATCATGCCGCGCGCGATCGCATCGGGGTCGATGATGTCGAACCCACTGAAACCGCTCATGCGCGTCAGGGTGGATTTGCCGCACCCGTTCGGGCCGGCAACGACGATGAGGGTCGGCACGGCCGCGTACGCCGGGTCAGGCGGACTTCGTGTCGGGCCTGCTCAGCACCCGGTCCCCGTCCTTGTTCCGTGCGATATAGGCGCCGTCCGAACGGACGCCGTAGAGCGTGCCGCCGGCCTCGACCTGGGCCGCCAGATCCGCCTTGATCTGTTCGCGCCAGTCTTTCGGGAACCCCGGTATGTCGGGCGGCGGCGCGGCTGTTTTCCTGTACTCGCTCATGCCGCCGACCATACATTCAACAGTCCCGCCGTTCAACCCGACTACGCGCGGCAACGGACTGTGGACCGGGCGCCCCTTGTCCCCGCAGCTTGCGGAGCCGGGCGGGGTTGCGCCCTATCGGCCTCGACTCTATGTTGTCGCGGAAAGTGAATTCCCGCTCCGGGCCCGACGGCTTCGGAACGCGCGGGGCAACGGGGACCGTGACCGGCGGCGGCCTCCCGGTTGCGAAACGGTAAATTGTGCGTTTGGGCATAAGGTTTCGGTGGCAATGAAGCTTGGCGCATCGCCTGCCCCAGGGGCGTTCACAACCAGCGGCACTGTTTTTTGGACGCGCGCGGCATAGCGGGCGGGCGGTTCGCAAGCCGATTTGCCGAACGGGTGCTCGCGGCCCGCTGGCCCGTCATCCTGGCCACGCTGGTTGCCATCGCGGCCGCGTCAAGCGGCATGTTCCTGCTCGAATTCTCCGCCAGCTACCGCATCTTTTTCGACGATGACAATCCGCAGATCTTGGCGCTGGAATCGCTGGAAAACACCTACGGGAAGAATGAGAACGTCGTCTTTTTGATCGTCCCGGACGACGGCGACGCCACATCGCAAAAGGCGCTCTCGGCCGCCGTGTGGCTGACGAAAAACGCCTGGAAGGCGCCGTATTCGAGGCGCGTCGACTCCCTCGCCAACTTTCAGCACACAACCGCCGAGGGCGACGACTTGTTCGTGCGGAATCTCGTCGAACCACAAGAACTGGCCCGGGACGAAGCGCGGTCCCGAATCCGCGCCATCGCTCTCGCCGACCCGCGTATCGCAAGCAGTATTCTGGCCCGGAACGGCGATGTCAGCGTCGTCAACGTCACCGTTGAACTGCCGGAAGACAACCTGCTGGAGGCCGCCGCCGAGATTGCCGAATTCGCAAGATCGCTGGCAGCGGAGGCTGAAGAACGGTTTCCCGGCATAGACCTCCGCATCGTCGGCACGGTGATGATCAACCGGACCTTCGTGGAAGCGTCGATCAGCAGCCAGATGATCTTTCTGCCGGCAAGCCTTCTGCTCATGGGCCTGATCCTCGGCCTCCTTACCCGGGGCTGGCCGGGGGTGGCGGCGACCGGAATAATCGTCGTTTTTTCCGTTTTGGCCGCGCTGGGCCTCAGCGCCTGGGTCGGCTTGCCCTTTTCTCCGCCCCTGTCGCCGGCCCCGACCATCGTGCTGATGATCGTCGTGGCGAACTGCGTGCATATTCTGGTGACATTGCAGCAGGGCCTGCGGGCCGGGGAGTCGAAGCACGACGCCATCGTCGAAGCCGTCCGGCTCAATCTGCACCCGGTATTTCTGGCAAGCCTCACGACGGCGCTCGGCTTCCTGAGCATGAACTTTTCCGAAGTGCCGCCCTACCGTCATCTCGGCAACTTCGTCGCCTTCGGCATCGCCGTCTCCTTCCTTCTCTCGGTCACCTTCCTGCCGGCCCTGCTTTCGCTTCTCCCGGTTCGCGCCCCAAAGGACCGGCGGCTTCCCGGACCCACGATGAAGTCCTTCGCGGCTTTCGTGCTGAACCACAGGAAGGCGGTGATTTGGGCATGGCTGGTGATCGTGCCCGCGATGATGCTGGCCATTCCGCGCAACGAACTGAACGATGTCCTGGTTCATTTCTTCGACAAGAGCGTCGAGTTCCGGCAGGACACGGATTTCATGGACGAGCGCCTGAGCGGCAATACGCTGCTCGAATACTCGCTGCGGGCCTCGTCCGAGGGCGGCGTCACCGATCCGCGTTTCCTCACGGAGATTTCGAAATTCGCCGACTGGTACCGTGAACAGCCCCGCGTACGCCATGTGTCCGTCATCACCGATACCTTCCGGCAGCTCAACAAGAGCATGCACGGCGACGACCCGGCCGAGTACCGAATACCGGAAAGCAAGGAACTGGCGGCGCAATACCTGCTGCTTTACGAGCTATCGCTTCCGCGGGGCCTGGACCTGAACAATCAGATCGACAGCTCAAGATCGGCCACGCGCCTGTCGATTTCGGCGCAAACCCTGAATTCGCAGGAAGTTCTCGAACTGAACGCGCGCGCCAATGCCTGGCTGAAGGAAAACGCGCCCCATGTGGAGGGTATCAACAGTACCGGCCCCGCCGCCCTGTTCGCCTATATCGGGCAGCGCAATATCCACGCCATGCTGATCGGGACGGTCGTCGTGCTCCTCGCCATTTCCGCCATCCTTCTCCTCGCCCTGCGGTCGCTGCGGCTGGGCCTGATAAGTCTCGTTCCCAATCTGGTTCCCGCCGTGCTGGGGTTCGGCGTCTGGGGTTTGACGGTCGGGCAGGTGGGGTTGTCGCTCTCCGTCGTCGTGGCCATGACCATAGGCATCGTGGTGGACGATACGGTCCATTTTCTCAGCAAGTACCGGCGGGCGCGGCGTGAATACGGCTTGGGGCCCGAAGAGGCGGTGCATCATGTCTTCGACACGACCGGCCGGGCCCTGTTCACGACGACGGTCGTGCTGGTGGCCGGTTTTCTGATTTTGGTGTTTTCTCCGTTCGTTCCCACCGCGCAGGTCGGGATTCTGACCGCGATGATCATCGGCTTTGCGCTCATTGCCGACCTGACGCTCCTGCCGGCATTGTTGACGTCAACGGCGGACAAAATCCGACCGCGAGGCGGCGCGGAAGCAGGCCAATCGTGACGTGAGCGTCATGGCGGCGGCGCGGCCGTGGCCTGATTTTGCGCCGCCGGCCCCGATCGGTTTTACTCGAAGAAGAAGCGTTCCTCGCCGAACGCCGGCTCGAGCTGGTCGAGCCACGTCGCCTGGGGGTCGAACTTCGCGAAGAAGGGCCGGGCCACCCAGTCGGGATCGCGGCCCTGAAGGAAGCGGAGCACGAAGACTTTCTCGCCGCGCACTTCCTGTACGCCCGTCACCTCGACCTTGCCCGGCGTGGCGCTCATGGACGGCCCCCGGACGGTGCGGCTCAGTCCCGACACCTGCCGGACCGCGTCGCGGAATATCTCCCAGCAGCGCACCAGCGGCAGCTCGAAGTAATGCCGCGGGCCGGTATCCCGCTCCACGAAGAAGTAGTAGGGAATGATGCCGAGGCGAACCTGCTCACGCCACATCCGCGCCCAGACGTCCGGATCGTCGTTGATTTTGGCGAGCGCCGGCGCCTGACTACGGATGACCGCGCCGGTGTCCCGGATCCTGCGGATCGCGTCCCGGACGATGTCCGTGCGCAGCTCCTGCCCGTGGTTGAAGTGGGCCATGATCGCGACATGGCGGCCGGACTCCACTAATTTCTCCATCAGCCGCAGCATGTCGTCGGCATCTTCATCGTTGACGAACCGGTGCGGCCAGAAGGTGAGAGACTTGGTGCCTATCCTGATATTCTGGATATGGTCCAATGCCGGATCGTCGATCAAACGGCCGAGATACCGTTCCCATACCCGGGTTTTCATGATCATCGGGTCGCCGCCCGTCACCAGGATATCCGATACATTTGGATGGGCGGCCAAATAGCGGTGGAGGCGCTCGTCATCCTTGGCCGATATCTTCAACTCTTCGTCCTGCACGAATTGCGCCCAGCGGAAGCAGAAGGTGCAGTAGGCGTGGCAGGTCTGTCCCTGGCTCGGGAAGAATAGAACCGTTTCGTTGTACTTGTGCTGAAGTCCCTCGAAAACCTCGCCGTCCTCGCGGGGGATATTGAGTTCCTGCTGCCCCGCCGGGTGCGGATTGAGCCGCGCGCGGATTTCGGCAACCGCATGGTCCAACTCCTGCCTCGGGCTCTCCCGCACCAGAATATCGGCGATTCGGTCGAAGTCCTGCTCTTGCAGCATACCCCGCTGGGGGAAGACCAGCCGGTAGATTGGATCTTCCGGCACATTGCCCCAATCGATCAGGTTTTCGACCACATAGTGGTTGGTGCGGAACGGCAGCACGGAACTGACAACGCGTATGGCGAACCGTTCATCGTCCGTCAGGCGCTGAACCTGCGGAATCGCGTCGAAATTTCTGGCGGTTATGGCCTGAAATTTAGTGGGCTCGCTCTGTTTTGATACGGGATCGGGCGTGAACCGTTCCGAAGCGCTGCTGGTATAAGACATTCCAAGTACCGTCCTTCATCGATTGATTGCCTGTCAGAACGGCCGGGCGGTCGGAAAGGACGGCCCGCCTCCTGAAACGATCTCCTGATCGTCATTGCCTCTGAATTAAACACCCGATGAGCGGTTTTGTGAACAGCTTTTCATTCCCGGATAGGCCGGATGGGTCCGTAGCGCCGGATTTCGAAAAGCGAGTCCTCTGTTTTTTTTGCCCCACAAGGGGCTTTCCTGCCCGCCGATCATGGAATAACGTTACATCGTTTCGTTAAAGGCCTGAATCGAATAGGGATTCCCTTGGAGTTGGATTAGTGATTAATTCTGCTTCTGGAGGAATTAATCAGGATAGAATCCGGAACCTTTACCAATGTCTTTGCCGCCATCGACGATATCCGCGACATGTTCACGCCGGGCGGGCGCCGGAATTATTTCAAGGCCGCCGGAGATGGATCAGGCTGAAGCCTAAAAGCCGTAAAGGATTGAAAGCGCGACACCGCTGAATTGGGGACCCTTTTGACAGGCACAGTCTTCAGAGCCGAACAAGCAGCTCCCCCCTCAATGCCGGCCGCTTACGCGGACGGGTGGGAAAGAGGCATGCAGGCCGATCGGGACCGGGCGGCCAACTACATCGAGCATACCATGATCGGAGACCCGCTCGCGGATACGATGATCGAGGATCTCGAGCTACTCGGGAAAAAAGAAGCGGAACGGCTTATCAGGCTTGGCATGCATGATGTTAAAGGCGACGCGCTGCGCGGGGCGCCGGCATCGGTCCGGGAATTCTTCTCGCACGCCGCCGAACCGCCGGATTGGCTCGACCTGCCGTCCTTGCTTCCCGGCTGCGAAATGTTCTGGCGCAACGGGCGGCTTGTGCTCGCCGGTATGGTGGGCGGCGTCCTGGTCGAGGGGTTTGCAACGAACATCGCCAAATCATTTTTTCTGACCGGCCGGCTGCGCGATCAGGGCGTACGGCGGCTGAAGCAGAACAACCGCCACATGCTGGAGATATTCATGCCGGGCGGCATGGAGGCGCACGCCGACGGGTGGACCCATTCCGTCCGGGTCAGGCTGGTCCACGCGAAAATCCGCAAGTTGCTCAGCGAGTCCGAGGAATGGGACATTGCGGAGTTGGGCACGCCGCTCAGCGCCGCGCATGTGGGTTTCGCCGCCGCCGCTTTTTCGGCCAGGCTGCTCAAGCATCTCAAGAGCCTCGGCGGCTCCTTTAACGACGACGAGCGCAAGAGCTTCATGGCGGTGTGGCGGTATTCCGGGTATCTGATGGGCATTCCGGAAACCATCCTCTACCGCGACGAGGAAGAGGCGCTCGAGATTTTTCGCATGGGCCTTCTGTGCGAGCCGCCGCCGTCATTGGAATCCATCGTGCTTGCAACGTCCCTGATCAATTCCGCGCCGCTCATTGCCGGAATAGACGATGACGACGAGCGCCGGAATCTCTCCGGCTACGTCGCGCAAATTTCACGCGCCCTTATCGGCGACGAAATGGCGGACGCACTCAGGTATCCGAAGAGCCGGACGTTCGGAAGCCTGTGGAAGTTTCGGATGGCCAACCGGGTCGAGCGGATCATGGACAGGCTGATGCCCGGCCGTTCCGGCGCCGAGGCAACCCTCACCACATTGTTCGACGTCTCTCATTTCGACGAACTGGGTATCAGCTATCGATTGCCGGACCATGTCCACGCGGAGCGGTCATCGCGGTGGTAGAAGTTGTGGCAGAACCCGTGCGCCCGCGCCTCCGGCCGTCCTGGGGTCCGCGATGACCGGCGCCGCCGTCGACCGCTTTGCCGAGGCCGTGCTGCGCCGCCGATGGATGGTGCTCGCGGCTGCCGCGCTGGTTATGTTGGCGGCAACGGCCGGCGCGGGTTTCGTCGGCGTCACCAACGACTACCGGAGCCTGTTCGACAAGGATAACCCGCAGCTTGCCGCCCTGAACGCGCTGGAGGTCAACTACGGC
>JAJECC010000154.1 GCA_022822205.1 Rhodospirillales bacterium
CCGGGCGGCCGGGTGCAGTTCCTGGACAAGCCGAAGGACGCCGCCCAGGCGCAGCCCGGCCCGGACGCGGCGGGCGACGCCGGCGGCGCCCCGGCCTCGTCGCCCGACGACCTGGACGACGACATACCGTTCTGAGTGGACCGACAAACCGCACGCACGGTTTGACGAGGGGCCGCTGGGGAGATGACCTCAAACCAGGGGCCTACTCTACAGACGGCCCGTCATCTCCTCCCTCCCCAACTGGGCCGGCGCCTCGCGCGTCGGCCCTTTTCTTTTGCAGCCGAACCGGAGGAAGGCCGCCCCACTTCGCGCCGCCGGTCCGCGGCCTGCCCCGGATGCGATGCGGGGTCGCCGACCGGAGCGGCCCCCCGATCCGGTGGAGGAAGAGAAGAGCGGAGGGTCGGGCAAGCCGACCAAGAGAGAGGAGGGAGGTAATCATGGCCACCCGCTACGTCCTCCGCACCGTTGACGAAGACTGGATCGACCTCGCCGGCGAACCTGTCCGCATCGACGACCGCCGCGCCGCATGGGCCGAGGCCAAACGGCGCGTCGCCGCCGATCCCGATTTGAAGACCGTCGTTCTGAATCGCGATACCGGCGCTCTTCTCTGGCAGAGCGATCCGGATATCCCGCCTCGCTACCAGGTCGTCACCGCCAGCCCGGCTTTCATCGACGACGCGGGATTACCCGTCAAGGTTCTCTCCGAGCACAAGGACAAGGACGGCGCCTGGACCGCCTTCTACGACGCTGTCGCGGCGCCCGCGACCGTCTGTGAGAACGCGGCGCTGTTCGGCGCAACCCCCGAGCGGGACGAGTTCGACACCCGCGACGTCTGGGACGCCGACGAAGCCGTCACGGCAACCCGGGAAGCCTTCGGTCTCCTGGCAGACGTCATCGCATGCGACGGGTTCCAGTTGGCCGACGAGCGGGAAAGCCTGCTCTGGGGCTTCGTCAACATGCTCGACGCCCAGACCCAGCGCCTCGACCGCGCCGCCGACAAGATGATGCCCGAGCTGCGCGACCTCCAGCGCGACCAGGACGGCACCGAGATCAAGGCGCGCGAACTGGAGTTGCTGACGGACCGGGCCCAGAACCTCACAGACCGGCGCGACGCCTTCGAGACCATGCGCGATGCGGCCGCCGAGAGCTACCGCACCGTCACCGGCAACACCTGGCGGCCCCGGCGGGGATCGCACACCAGCCAGACCGGCACGCTCACCTCGGCCGCCATCGACGCCCGCGACTACATGCGCGCCAAGAAGGACCGCGGGACGCAGGCCCACCTCAGCCCTAGCTGCTGTTATGCTTGCCTCAATGCAAGGCATCACTTGATCCTCTTCCACGCGATTAGCCCAAGCGGATCGTTCAGGGATGTTGCGTGCCTGGACTGTGCGAAGTGCAATCAAGACTCGGTTGAGCAACGGCAGCGAATCAGTTTCGATTGCCGCATCCACCCAGTCATCAGCGTCAATCCACGACCGAGACAGTAAGTCCGCCATAGCCTGCGTTACGGCCTCGATTGGTCCTTGGTCTGGGCAGAGGACCCGTCCGCCCCCGTCGATGTCGTGCTCCAGGTGGCCCAGTCCCTCCTCGTTGGCGCGCAATAGCGGGAAAGGGCATTGACCGATCTTCAAGAGCAATTGCGCATCCATTCGTTGGCTGTCGTCGGCAACATAAGCACTGGGTATCCGGGAGGTCGGCGGGCGCGGCCGAGAGGTGCTCGTTCAGTTCGCCCTGGCGCGCTTCGAGTTCGCGCAACCGGTCGGACATGCCCCGGACATAGCCACCGTCCTCGATGGCCGCTGCTCCTCAATAAAGCTGGTGTTAGGTCTTTACTGACCAGCCAGCACGGAGAGCAGTCGGTCCATCCCATTAGCGGATCAGGTTCCGCTAGCTTCCCAGGCTGAGTATCATCCCATAGAAATCGTCCAGGTATGACGGCAACCAGTGGATGGTCATGACCTTGCCGTAGAAACCCCAGAGGAAGACGCCGCCGGCAAGCGCATAGCCGATCGACAGTCTCCAGCCGTAGCCGCCCCAGCGCCAAAGATAGATGGCGATGTACAGGCAGATGGCGGCGATCTGGCCGATGACGAAACTCACCGCGATCATGGCGATCAGGTAGGCGAAGAAGACACCGGCGCGCCCCAGCAGCGCGCCCGCGACAGCGTCACTCCAAACCGCGCCGATCCCGCCACCCCCGGCCGCGTCCTCGCGGACCAGCTTGATATCCTTGCCCAGGACATAGATCGACAACAAGAGCGCCGGCACCGCGATCATCATGGGGAGACGCTGGATATCCACCGGGAATCCGTTAGCGATCCAGATGGCGCCGGCGAACAACAGGACGAGGACGACGGACAGGGGAAGCGAGAGTATGTTGCTGCCGTCCGCATCGTCGCCGGTCTCGGCCCGGTTGGGTGAGGATTTGGCCTTGATGATGCCGCGGCCGGCCAGGACGATCATGATCGCCGTCAGCGCCAGCACCACCAACACGACGGGCCGTTCCAGCCATCCGTAACCGCCGTGGGCAAGGACGCTGATGTGCAGCGCGTTCTCAAGGATGTCGCCAAGGATCAATGCCAGGATAATGGGCGGACGCGGCCAGCCGCCCTTCTTCATGGCGAAGCCGAGGACGCCGAAGGCGAGACAGACGATCCAATCCCCGATCGACACTCGCGCGATCCACGCGCCCATGAAAACGAACATGATCACCGCCGGAACGATCAGGTGTCCGCGCACAAACGCGAGCTTCGCCAGCTGGTTGGCCCACACCATCAGGAGAACCGCGGCGAGGACGTTGGCGACCACGATGGACCAGACCATGGAGAAGGTGATGTGGGCATCCGTGGTCAGCATCTCGGGCCCCGGCCGTAGGCCCTGGATCAATAGGGCGCCGAGGAGGATTGCCGCCCCCAGGCTCCCGGGAATGCCAAACGCGACCGTCGGGATCAGGGCGCCCGCCTTGACCGCGTTGTTGGCCGACTCGGGTGCGATCACGCCCCGGATATCGCCTTTGCCGAACTGAGATTTATCCTTGGCGCTCTGAACGGCGTGGGCGTAGGCGAGCCAGTCGACAATCGCACCGCCGAGCCCGGGCAGGACACCGATGTAGGTGCCGATGAACGCGCTCCGGGTGGCGAGCCACCAATGCTTCAACGCATCCTTCGCGCCGGTCAGGATGGTTACGCCGGCAACCCGGTCCCGGGGCACGCGGGAAATGGACGTATCCTTGAGGGCCAGGTCCATCAATTCGGGGATGGCGAATAGACCCAGGACCACGGGAATCAGCGGGATACCGTCGAGAAGGTACTCGGTGCCGAAGTCGTAGCGCGGGATGGCATCGGATTCCGCAAATCCCACCATTGCAATCAGGAGACCCAAAAGCGCGACCACAAGGCCTTTCGCAATCGACTTGCCGGACAACACGCCGATCATGCTGAGGCCGAGGATGCCAAGGGCGAAGATTTCCGGCTTCCCGAAGGATTTGATCAGCGGCAGGAGCAAGGGAAGGGAGGCCGCGAGTATGAGGGCGCCGAATACACCGCCGAATGCCGAGACGGTGAACGCCGCTCCAAACGCCCGGTGCGCCTCACCTTTCTGAGCCAGAGGATATCCGTCGAGGATCGTCGCCTGGCTGGCTGCCGTGCCGGGAATACCAAGCATGACCGAAGCGATGGTGTCGCTGGTCGACGTCACGGCGAACATCCCGAGCAGCAGGGCGAAGGCCTGAGTCGCCTCCATCCCGAAGGTAAAAGGGAGCAGAATGACCAACCCGATTATGCCGCCCAGGCCCGGGACGGCGCCGAGCCAAATGCCCAAAAGCACGCCGCCGAACAGGAATCCGATGGTTGGCCATTCGAATACGAGGCCCAACCCGGTCAGGAATGCATCCAGCATTCGGCTATTCCCAAAAAACCCGTCCCGGTAACCGTTACCCGGTCCCGGGACGTTTGCAAGAAATCTTCACGGGATATGAAACCGGGTGGCCGGCTGAAGAGACCACCCGGTTGACAGGGAGTTTATTTCTTCTTCGGCGCCCGCTTGGCTTCTTCGCTGATGAACTTCTTCACCGTTGCGAGTACTTCCGGCGTGATGCTGCGGAACGTCTTGAAGCGAGCCGGCAACTCTTCCGGTTTGGACCAGTTGAGATCGACGCCGGCTTTGCGCAACACGGGCGGGATGTGTTCCGGATCTTGAACGGTCTTGGCATGAGATTCCCGAAGGATCTTCACCAACTCGGGAGGCGTGCCGGGCGGCGCCCAGACGCCGACGGGAAGCGCGTACTGCAGATTGCTCAGCCATTTGTACGCTTCCCAATCGGGACCGGACGGCATCTTGCCGTAGTGCTCGCGGTAGACGACATGGAACGGACGAATGCCCGGGATCAGTTTGAACTCCTCGATGGGTTTCCCATTGATGTCGAACTCCGTGTGAACCCAGAGAGGAATGCCGATACCCTTGTTAGTCACGTTGGACTCGACGAGCTGCTTGTACGCCGGCGCTAGGGTCGGGAAGCTCTGTGACTCGTTCTGAATGAGCGAGGTCATGATGTTGTTTTGACCGCGATAGCCGAACACATAGCGGTACTCAATGCCGACCAGGCGCAGCGAAATCCGGTTCAGCAGGCTGACGGCGTCGTCACGGCGGGAACCGGCAACCACAATGGGTTTTTTCACCTTGAAGATGTCTGAGTCTTTTTTGAGACCGTTGTTCGGCAGCAGGCTCGACGAAATCATCGACATGGGGATGTTGCCCGCCGCGGCGATCAGATGGCCGTCCTCGATGTTATGGCGAACCGCCTTGTCGCCGAGAATTCGGGACATGGGGCGCCACGGCGAGAACGCGATCGACAGGCCATCGTGCTTCACCTGCTTGCCGTAAAGCAGGTTCAGCATCTTCAAGCCGCCGCCGCCCGGAATGTTCTTGACGATGATATTCGGGTTACCCGGAATATGCTTCGACCAGACCGGCACGAAGGGCCGGGCAAGCAGGTCGATGCCGCCACCGGCGTTGGAACCGATCATGACGGTGAGGGTCTTGCCTTTGTAGAAGTCTTCCGCGCTCGAAGGCCCGGACAGTCCGACTGCCACGGCGCCGACAATCAGCGGGGCAGCAACGAAGTGGTTTAGCTTGATCATGGGTCTTCCCTGTTTGCCAGAATTTCTCGAGAACGAAGGCAGAGTAGATTTGGAGCCCTATTGAGGGGGGCGGACCATTGATACACAAGATCAATATTTGCCGAGAAGGTGCGCTAATTCTTCGCGTGCCGGGTAAAATTTGCGCTATGGTTGGTGCGCGAATTTATTGCGCGCCAAGGTAAGGATTTTGGTTTTCGTGAAACAACGAAGTGCGCGACGGTGAATTGTCCGGGGAGACGGAATTGGAAATCAGGCAGCTGAGATACTTTGTTGAAATCATGGACGCGGGCAGCCTGCGGCAAGCGGCCGACCGTCTGCATATCGCGAGCACGGCGCTGGGCCGTCAGGTGAAGCTCCTGGAAGAGGAATTCGGCACACCCCTTTTCAACCGCAACTCAAGGGGAATATCGCCCACCCTCGCGGGCGAACAGCTCCGCGCTCATGCCGAGGAGTTGCTGTCGTCCGTGGACGACATCCACCGCCGAATGGTTCAGGGTGATGCGGTCGTGAATGGCCGGGGCACCATCGGTATGTCGACGGGGATTGCGCCGCAATTCTTCGGTGCGGTGGGCGAACGGATCGCGGACGAGCATCCAGGTGTGGGCATCGCATTCGTGGAGGGCAACGCCTATACGCTTTGGGCGGGGCTTGAAACGGACGATATCGATGTGGCGCTGATCGTCGAGCCGGAACGCCAGGACAACTTCGAATACGAGTTCGTGCTGGCCGACAAGCTGTTTCTTCTGTCGAGCGTCCACGACGAGGATGCGCCACGAGACACGATCACCGTTGCGGAACTCACCCAGTACCCGATTGCCACGTCGCCGAGGCCCAGGGGCATCCGTCGGATTCTGGATCATGCCATGGCCCGGGTAAACGCAGTCCCGAACATTGCTTACGAGATCAGGAATATCCAAACGGTGGTTGAGTTCGCGGCGCGCGGTCTCGCCCACGGAATTGTCAGTTCTTCCACATTGGTCACGATCGAGGATAAGACGCGGCTCGCGATCGCCGAAATCCAGGGCGTGTCTTTCGACCGGACCCTGGTCTGGCGGAAGAAATCGCAAAACAGGACCATTGCGGACATCCTCCGCGTGATCATGCGGGAGGAATTCCTGAAGCTCCACGGTCTCCCGGTCGACTAATCGTCGTCAGTGGTCAGCCCGGCGGCCGCGATCGCCTTGCGAAGGCAGTCGACGCCAATCTCGTCCTTTCCGCCGGCGATACCCACCGCGCCCACCGTGTCGCCGTCAGCGTCGTAGACAAGCATCCCCCCCGGGGTTGCCGCAAAATTACCGTTGGCCATCACGGACAGGGACGCGACGAAGCCGGGCCGGTGTTTGGATCTCTCTTCGAACACCGCCGTTGAAACACCCATCCCAAGTGCCGCGTTGGCCTTGGCGACCGCCATGTCGGACCGCATCCGGGCGCACCGGTCTTCCCGCATCAGCGCCGTAATTTGCGCCCCCTCATCGATGACCGCGACCGATTGCGGGGGCAGTTCGGCCTTGCGGGCCTCCTGGAGTGCGGCTTCGCAGACCTTCAATGCGTCGTTCAACTTTAGCCGTGCCATTGCTATTCCTTTGAAATTTGAGACCGAGAGGTATGCCACGATCGCTTCCGCCGGCGTGCAACAATGTTTAGCCAGGGAACTGGCCATAATTTGTAGTGGTGATCCTCGCGTTCGAGCGACAGAATTTTGCCCAAAAGGAGCAACGCCATGATCCCTTCCGGTCCCGTACTCGAAACTTCGCCCCCAGCCTTCGTTATGCCGCCCGGCAGCTGCGATACCCACGCCCACATCTTCGGCCCCGGGTCCGAGTTTCCTTTTGACGAGGGTCACCCCTTCTCGAAGGACCCGTTCGACGCCTCCGAGGAGATGCTCTCGGCCATGCACGCCGCCATCGGCGCGGACCGCTGCGTCATTGTTCATGGCCGGCCCCACGGGTTCGATCTTTCGGTGACGCTCGCCGCTTTGAAAAAGAAGCCCGATCGCTACCGCGCCGTCGTCCTCGTAAATCCGGGAGACGAGTCCATCGATTTCCAGCGGCTGCATGATGCCGGCGTTCGCGGCGTACGTTTCAACACCAAGGGCGCCACGCCGGATTTGGAAAGGATCGGCGGCTTGCTGGAGCGCGTCGCCCCCTTCGGTTGGCACGTCCTGCTCCACATGGACAATAAACAGATTATCGAGTTTCAGGATTTCCTGAAGAGCATCCCCGTCCCGATCGTGTTCGATCACATGCTGCGCATCGAGCCGCGAGAAGGTCTTGACCAGGTGCCGCTGGCGAAACTCAAGGAGTTTCTCGACGGCGGAAACGCCTACGTGAAACTCTCCGCGTTTGAGCGCAATTCCCATGCCCCGTACCCTTACGGCGATATTCTGCCGATCGCTTCTGATTTGATGGCATATGCGCCGGAACGGTGTCTCTGGGCGACGGATTGGCCCCACAACTACTTTGGAACCGAGCAGCCGCCCGAGGACAACCAGATGGACGGCCCGCCCAACGACGGGCCGATCGCCGACCTCATTCCTCTCTTTGCGACGAAATCCGAAGCCCAACAAAGGTTGCTGGTCGGAAATCCGGCTGAATTATACGGGTTCTAGTCGGCGTCCCTTCTCTGGGCGCAAATTTGTCTGAGAGCGGCAGCCTTCCGACGCATACCATCGATCATGTAGTTCAGATCGTTGCCGTTAAGAACGAAGCGAACCCCCAGGCCGACATATTTCTCGATCAGGTCGTTGTCGCCGACACCGCCCATTCCCATCCACTTTCCATGCGTCCGGCACGCGTCGCCGACCTTCCGATAAGCGGCGGCGATTCTCTCATGGCCGAATTGCTGCGGGAGGCCCATTGCCGTCGCCAAATCGTTGGTGCCGATCATGACCACATCCAGGCCTTCGATGGCGGCGATGTCATCGGCCGCATCGACCATTTCCTGCGTTTCGACCATGACGACGAGGAGAATTTCATCGTTGAGGATTTCCATCGCCTTGCCGAGGTCGTCAACGTCATAGTCGAAATGCGGCATGGCGCCGGTCACGCCCCGATGACCGAGCGGCGGGAAGCGCAGTTCGGCCACCATGCGCTTGGCTTCGTCGACACTGTTGATGTGCGGCATGACGATACCCAGTGCGCCGCCGTCCAGTACCCGGGTGGCGACTGAATAGTCCTGGATAGGCACCCGAACCAGCGGCGCGACCCCGGAATCCAACGATGCGACACAGATCTGAGCGGCCGTATCGACTGATATTGAGCTGTGTTCCATGTCGACGAACAGCCAGTCCATGCCGGCGGTCTTGACAGCCTTCGCGACATCCACTGTTCGCGCCATGCGGAGGCCCACGCCGATGGACAGTTCGCCATCCCTTAGGCGTTCTTTGGCAATGTTGGTGACCTGTTTCATCAATCGGCAAGTTCCCAAGTGATCATAGGTTTGCGCAGACCATGCCACGCATTTGCACACTTGGGTGAAATAAAGTTTCGCAAACTCGCGAAACAATAATTACTGCGATGAAGAGCCCTAGAATTTTTGCTGTTGCAGGGTCGGATGGGTGAGGCCCCACGGGGACGTCTCGCTGCCCGTTTCGATGGGCACCTCGATCAGCACCGGGCCGTCCTCCTTGAACGCCTCCCCGACCGCGGTTTGGAGTTCCGCTGCCGTCTCCGCCTTGACGCCCTTGGCGCCATAGGCCTCGGCGAGTTTGACGAAGTCCGGGTTGTTGAGTTCGGCGCCGATCAGCCGGCCGTCAAAGTTGGTCATCTGATCGCGCCGCACATTGCCGAAGGCGGAATTGTTGAACACCACCGTGACGAGGTTTAGGCGGTACTGGACCGCGGTCGCCAGTTCCTGAACGCCGAACATTAACCCGCCATCGCCCGTGATGCTGACCACCTGTTTGCCGGGGTTGGCGGCCTGAACGCCGACCGCCGTCTGGAATCCGTATCCCAGGCTGTCCTGGTAGCCGCAGGTCACATATTGGCGGGGACCGTAGACCGGGAACGCAAAGCGCGCGGTGAAGCCGGTCTGCGTAATCTCCTCAACCAGGAAGCCGTCCGGCGGGAGAGCCGCCCTGATGGCCTTGAGGTAGTCCACCTGGGGCTGAACCTCCTCGATCTTTTCTTCCGCCGTCCTCTTGTATCCGAGAAATTCTTCCGAGCGGTCGCCGCGCTTGTCCATGGTGCGATCAAGTTCGTCGATCAGCGCGCTTGCCCCGAGTCTGGAGTCAGTCACCACGCCGATATCGGGCTTGATGCGCACGAACTCGGTCGGATCGATATCGATGCGGATGGTCTTGGCGCCTTCGGGCGTCCACCGCCAACGGAAATGGACCAGTTCGAGACGGCTGCCGATCCCGATGACCAGATCGCACTTCGGCCAGTATTCGTATGCCGCGACCGGTAGAAGCCCGTTGGGATGGGCATTGCTCACCACGCCCTTGCCGCTGCGGAAACTGGTGACCGGCGCCTGAATCAGCTCCGACAGACGCGTCACTTCCTCGGAGGCATGCTGCGCGCCGGCACCGACGATGATCAGGGGGTTCTTGGCTTCGTTGATGAGCTTGACGGCGTCACGGATTTGATCGGTGTCGGGCATGGGCGGCGCGGGAATGCGGCGGTCGACATCCAGATCGACTTCGGCCGCCTGACCGAATACGTCCCACGGCGCCTCGATGGCGGCGGGCCGGATACGTCCGGTGTGAATTTGCCGGAACGCCTCGGCGACGAGCCGGGGCGCCTCGGTCGCGTGGTTGATCCGTTCGCTCCAGCCGGTGAAGCTGCGAAGCGTCGCCAATTGATCCGGGAGTTCGTGGAGCTGGCCCCGGCCCCGGCCGATGAGGTGGGCCATGATATTGCCGGTGACGCACAGCACCGGCGCGTTGGCCCCATAGGCGATGCTCAGCGCCGAGGATGAGTTCAGCACGCCGGGCCCGGGCACGACGGTGTAGACGCCGGTCTTGCCCGTCGATTTTGCATAGCCGAAGGCCATGTGGCCCGCCCCCTGTTCATGGCGGGTGGTGATGAAATTGACATGTGCGCTCTCTTTGGCCAGCGCGTCACTGAAGTGATACATGTGCGCGCCCGGAATCCCGAAGACCGTATCGACCCCGTGAGCGACGAGCGACTTGGCAATGGCCTCGCCGGTGGTCAGCTTGGCCAATTGGTTGGTTATTGCGTCCATCGTATTCTCCGGGCTCCGGGTTAGACGGTGACGATCCGGTCGACATAGAGGTGCCAGTTGCCGCGCGGCGCCGTGTGGTCACCCGAGAGCCAGGTGCCGGTGACCTTTCCTTCCCACTCGGTGGGCAGCACCATGCCCCGCAGGAATTTGGCGTGCATGGTGAGCGATCCCCAGGCGACCACCGTGTCCTCGCCGGTCTCCCACCAGGGATCGCCGGGCACGCGCTGGCGCATGCTCTCGGCGTTCTGCTGAACGTTGAAGGTGCCTTCCAGCAAACAGCGGATGCCAGGTCCCGGGTGCTGATGCCGGTCGGCGATGCGGCCGGGCGGCGGCAGGATGCGGTCGAGCCGGAACAGCCAGTCGCTGCCCTCGGGCATTTCCAGGCTGGTAATCACCCGGGACATGCGGAGATGGGTCAGCAATCCCATGCCGTCCATCACCTTCGGCGGTTGGTTGGGCAGATCGATTTCCCAGCGCCAGACCTGGGACCAGTCGGCGATGCCGGACATCTCCACATCATCGCCGCAATAGAACGCGTCATCGGGCGCATAGGTTGTTCCGTTGATGGTGACCTCGCCGAAGCGGACGTAGAACAACCGGTGAGCGGCCGGAAGGGGATCGCTCGTCGCGCCCTCGCCGGTGAGTTGATCGTGATAGAGGTTTAGGCTGTAGGGCATGATTTTCTCCTCGAAGGTCCGCGCATTACACCCGATTCCGGATTTGGGGCGAGTCGGCGGCGTAGCGCCGGGCGCGGAACATGAAGTTGATCTCCCCGAACACCGGGTGGGGCCCCCAGTAGGGCGACACGTACTCCCACACCACGTCGCAATCGGGCGTCACCTCGAAGATGGCGCCCTTGCCGCCCTCGCAAATCAGGGTGTTGCCGCTGTCGAGCCGCTGACAGCCGCTGATGTGGGGGCTGAAAAATGAGACCGCGTTGCGTTTGGCCTTGTAGGTCCAGACGGTCTCGTTGGTATCGGGGTCGATCTCGCGGACGGTGGAATAGTGAATGTCGGTGGCGTAGGCGCCGTTGGCGAAGACCAGGATATTGCCGCTCTCCAGCATCTGGACATCGTGCTGCCCGCCCAGGCTGTCGTCCTGATACTCCCACAGCAGCTTGCCCGTGCCGCGCTCGAGGATCACCAGCAGGTTCAGCACCTTGAAGCTGAGCAGGTAGTTGCCGTCCGGCAGTACATCCAGGGTGTTGCAATGGCCATAGATGGCCCGGGTGGCGTTGCGGTGAAGGGGGTACTTGTCGAAGTCGAGCTCGGTGTTGGACCACTCCCAGACCAGGTTGCCGCCGGCGTCCACTTCGCGGATGACCTCGTTGAGCATGCCGCCATCGCGTTCGGAACCGGGTACGCCGCCCTTGATCTGTTTGGCCACCTCGTCGTCCAGGTGATCCCAGGCGATATAGGCCGCGCCGCCGTTTCCCAGCCGCCGGGCGTCATGATGCTGGAGCAGGTCTTCATGCTCCCAGATGAGGTTGCCGTCCCAGTCGTATTCGCACATGCGCCCGCCGGGACCGGCGAGAACGTTGGGGGCGTCGGCGGCCCGCTCGCAAACCCAGAGATTGCCGTTGGGCATCAGTTCGACGAAGTGGGTCGAGCCGCCGCCGGTCTCCCACTGCTTGACCACGTTCCCATCCATATCGATGAGGTAGACGTCCTTGGTCTGGGTCCGGGCGTAGAGCGTATAGCCGGGGGTCGACTTGTCCCTGTCGTGGTAGGTAATCCCGGTGTTGCACACGAGCATTTCGTTTACTCCGTTTTGGGGGTCGGGCTTGCGGACTTGGAATTGCCCATTTCCGCATCATGCTCGGCTTCCCGCGGGCTCATCAGGCGGACCTTGTTGCCGAGGTGCGCGCAATCTTCGTCGGTCTTGAGGCCGGCGGCGCGGATGCCGTATACGGCCAGTTGGTCGTCCAAATTCCAGGTGTCCCCGGTGACGCCGACGGCGCCGATGACGTGGCCGTCGTCGTTGCGAATGAGTTGTCCGCCGCCTTCGGGGAAGATGTTGTCGCCGGAGGCCTTGATCATGTAATCGAGGAAGCCCGGCTGAATTTCGCCCCGCACCCGGACCAGATGAGACGACCGGCCTATCGCCAGCGCCGCATAGGCCTTACCGTAGGCCATCTCGAAGCGGATCATCGCCGCGAAATCCTCTTTCTGAAACGCCTTCACGATGGCTCCGGGCTCGGTGACCACGGCGGCGACGGGCGCGCAGTCGAGTTCCCGGGCTTTCTCCAAAACGGCTTCGATGATGGCGTTGGCCTGTTCAAGTGTAATCACTGGATTGCTCTCCGCTGGTTGATCGGGTGCGTCATAATAGCGCGATCATCGCGATCAACCCGCCTGCCGGTGCTTCCCTGAAAATTTCACCAATCAAACCTACGACGTCGATATCGCGTCGTCTCATCAGAAGTTGACGGGCTGCTATAACAAAAAATGATGTGGTGGTAGGATTGAGCGTCATGATGCACTCGAGGCTTCTCTACCACTTTTCGGTCATTGCCGATGAAGGCACGCTGTCGGCCGCCGCGAAGGTGATAGGGGTGACCCAGCCCGCCCTCACGCGGAGCGTCAAACAGCTGGAAGACATCATCGGCGCGAGCCTGCTTGATCGCCGGCCGAACGGCGTGGTGCTGACCGACGAGGGGCGGATTCTCGCGCGGCGCGTCAAGCTCATGAGCCTCGAATACCAGCACGCCTTGGCGGAAATTTCCGACCGAACGGAGGGTGTCAGGGGGCGTCTGCGGATCGCTGGCGGACCGACCTGGATCTTGTCCATCCTGCCTCCGGCGATCATCGAATTTCAGAAGCAATATCCCGAGGTTGCCGTCACCCTGACCGGGCCCGGTTGGGAAACCCAGGTAAAGCAGCTGCTGGACGGAGATCTGGACGCAGTATTCGGGCCGGTCGACTTCCCGGCTCAGGCTGACATAGAAAAGGAGCCGCTGCTGACGCTCCGGCATACGATCTTCGGCCGGGCCGAACATCCCTTGACCGGGTTGGAGCAGGTGCCGGCTGAAACCCTGGCCGGGTACAAATGGGTCGCGTTTGCGGAGGAGGATGTGAGCATTCGTTCCATCAGATCCTACTTCCTGGCCAACCGTTTGGAGCCGCCGAAGGTGGCCGTCGAGACAAATCCTTTTGGGGCGCTGACGATTGTCCGCTCAAGCGACTATCTAACCTCATTCGCCGATCACGCCTCCGAGCAGATGCGGGGCCTCGGTTTGGCGCCCATCCGGCACGAAGGGACTTTTTGGGACTTTGAAGCCGGTCTCGTCCGGCGCAAGTCCAGCCGTCCGAGTCCCGCCCTGGAAGCCTTTCGCGGGGTCTTGAAGAGCCTCCTCAACGAATAAGGACGGCTATCAGAATATTTGATGGCGGCCAGCCAACTATGAATTGGCTGAACGCCCGAATCGTCCCTTACCCTGTCGCCATTTGAGGGAGATTGAGGCCGTGGCGGCCGAAAACGCACCAAGGGAGGCGCCGGATGGCCTACTACATGAGTTACTACAACGACACCATCGGGCCCGACGCCCAACTCGCGTTAGGCGGGCCGGTGCCGCACCGGGTGATATACGTCCAACAGGGCAGCGCGGTGGTGAACGGGACCGAACTGCCGGCCGGTGAAGCGCTCTACGCCGACGGGCCGGTAGAGGCCACGACTGGCAGCGACGGCGCGAGACTGTTCCGCTGGGAATTGGATCGCTCGCCCGGCCAGGTTCCCGCCAACATCGAATCCATGCTGCGGATGACCCGGGAATGCTGGTCCATAAATATCGAGCCGGGCAGCGAGTGGCTCCTGCGCCTCGACAGCATCATTTTGCCGGGTGACGACCTCGCCGATTGCCACACCCATCCGGGCCCAGGCATCCGCGCGCTGCTCAGCGGCCAATTCATCATCCGGCAAACCTCGGAAGATGGCGGCGGCGAGTATCTGGGTGACCCCTGGTGGGAGACCGGAACCGAGGCCTGCATCTCCAAACCCGGAACGGACGAAGATGTGCATTTTCTGCGCGTCATGGTGCTCCCGTCCGAGTTCGAGGGCCGGCCGGACACGGCGACCTGGATGCGAAAGCCGCCCGAAGGCATTCCGGAATGGCGGCTCTATTTTGATCAACACGTGACCCTTTAACCCGGCGCCTTGGGAGATCGACATGGTCTACGACTTTTGCTTCTACCAGGATTCCATTGAGCCCAACCGGTTCTACGAGCTGACCGAGGAGGGCGTGCACCGTCAGTTCTACGTCGCCTTCAATTCGGCGGATATCAACGGGATGAATGTCCGGATGGATGACGGCGTTTATGTCAACGGACCCGCGAACGTGAAGGCGGGGAACTTCGGCGCTTGGGTATGGCGGTGCGAAATCACGCCGCGCGACGCCGAGGCAACGCCAGCCGAGGGAGAGGGCATCACGTCGGTTCACCGGATGCGCAAACCCATCGAAACGGTCGATCTTGCGCCCGGATCGAGTTGGCTTCTGCGGCTCGATGCAACAACCATGTATCCGGGGATGCGCGTGCCCCGTCATATTCACGAAGGTCCCGGCATCCGCTGCATGCGGTCGGGCGAAATGCATGTGGAATCGGAAGAAACCACGGATACCTTCAGCGCCAATGACCCGTGGTACGAAACCGGCCCCGATGACCCGGTCATCGCCACCTCCGGCCCGGATCTGCCGTGCAGCTTCGCCCGCTTCATGCTTTTGCCGGCGGAATATTTCGGCAAACGGTCGGTCAAGTTCGTCGACGAGACGCCGCCGCCCGAATTCAGGAACCGGGTCGGGCCCAAATTTTTCAACGACACCATCATCCACTTTTAGGCGCGGCTTGGCGCCCGGGATTACGGCACATGTACATCGATCAGACAGGGGTGACGATCCACGACAGGGACCGGGCGACGCCCGGCTTCACCATATTTTCGCCCATACAGGACGACCGGGTCTTCCTCACTGATATGGACGGCGAAGTGGTTCACCAGTGGGACGTTGTCGGCAGGAGCGGCGCCAATTCCTGCTCGCTGACGCCCGAGGGCAATCTGTGGATGATCGAAAAATCCCGCGAGGATGGCCCGGTGCCGTTCAGCGCCGGCCTCATCCGGGAATACGATTGGGACGGCATTGTCCTCTGGGAGTTCGAGGACAACTTGCAGCACCACGAAGCCCTGCGGCTCGACACCGGCGGGTTGGTCTACCTTGCCTGGGAGTTGCTGGACCCGGAAGTGGCGGCTGCGCTGCCGGGAGACCTCCCCGGCACCGAACACGAGGCCGGAATCTGGGGTGAAGTCATTCGCGAGACAGATGCGGACGGAAATATTGTCTGGGAATGGCGCGTTACCGAACTGGACGCCGAAGCGTTCCTGTTTCACCGCAACGCGGTCCGCAGGTTTTATGGGCACGCCAACTCATTGCAGATACTTCCGGACGGCAACTACCTCGTCAGCCTGCGCGTACTGAACCTGCTGATCATCGTGGAACGGAGCACCGGCAAGGTGATCTGGAAGTTTCAGGATGACGAACTGGGCGGCCAGCATGACGCCCAGATGCTGGAAAACGGAAATATCCTGGTCTTCGCCAACGGCATGTATGCCTCCGACATGACTCATTCGTCCGTTTGGGAGATCGATCCCAAGACCAAGGAGGTGGTCTGGAAGTTCAAGGAAAAGCAGTGCGCGATGAACTTCTACAGCCCGTTTATCTCGGGCTGCCAGCGGCTCGACAGCGGCAACACCCTGATCTGCGAGGGCAGCAAGGGCGTATTGTTCGAGACCACGCCCGAGTGCGACATCGTCTGGCAGTACGTCAGCCCCTATTGGCGGGAACATCCCGTCTTCACCAACATAAATTGGATATTCAAGACCCGGCGGTACGCCGCGGACTCGCCCGAAATCCGGAACCGCGTCTAATGGCCGGCGGAGGCTATCAGCAAAAGTAATAGCCGTCAGCCAATTATGAATTGGCCCGGTAGCATCCGTCTCCCCTATTTTTTCAACGAAACAAGAAACGCTCGCGTTTTGCTTAATCTCGAGCCACAGGCGGTGGCTCATTGTTAGTGGGAGTGCCTTCATGAAGAAATTGCTTACCATTTCGGCGGTTGCCGCCGCGTCGCTCGTCGGCGCGGGCTCGGCCATCGCGCAAGTGAACCTGACGGGTGAAACCGCCAATCCCGGCGGTATTCCCCATGTATCGATGACTCATCTCGGCGAAGTGGCGGCGCGCGAGAAAGTCGCCAATATTCAAATCGCCTCGGGTCAAACGCTGACCAATACGCTGCAGAACATCGCCGAGGGGAAAACGGACGTCGGGTCCGTGCCCTTTATTCTCGGTTTCCTGTTGCAGAAGGGCCGGGGCCCATACTCGGCGCTCGGTGCTGAAAAGGGCGCGAAACTGGCCTCCGGCGTCCGGCTTCTCTATCCGCAAATCTGGGGCGCGGTGACCCTGTATTCCTTCGACAGCACCGGGCTGAAAGGCTGGAAAGACTTGAAGGGCCGCACCGTGCTCAATGGTCCGCCCCGGGGAGCCGCGCTCAATAACGCCCGCGCCATCGTCCAGCTCGCATCCGGATACAAGGACGGAAAGGACTACAA
>JAJECC010000150.1 GCA_022822205.1 Rhodospirillales bacterium
TCCTTGAGCTCGATCCCGGCGGCGTTCATCAGCGAAATGAATTCGAGACGGTGAATGCTGGCGGCGTTGATCGGGTTGTAGGTGATCTCCCCGGGACGATGCCTGGCGGCGGCGATGAGTTCGTCCAGCGTCGAAACTCCAAGGGACGAATGGGCCACCAACGGATCGGGCGTATCGGCCACTTTGGTGACCGGAATCAAATCTTCGAGGGGCGTGATTTCGTAGTCCGGCAATATCGACGGCAGGAGCGCCATGTTGCCGACCGTCGCCATCAGCATCGTGCAGCCGTCGGGCTCGGCGGCGGCGGCGGCGATGGGCCCATTGCTGCCGCCCCGCCCGCCGGTGATGATGTCGAACTCGATCGACCGGCCGAGCACCTCTTCCATCACGGGCTTCATGAACCCCGCCACCTCGTTGGAAGAGCCGCCGGTTGGGAAGGGCAAAATCCACCGGATCGGCTTGTCTGGAAACGCCATCGTCCCTCCTCTCGGTTTATCCGACCGAGCGTACCCGGCCATGAGCCGCCTCGACAAGCGCCGGCTCTTGGCGTATGAGGCGCCGATGATCGTCGCCACCGTGCAGGAACTGGCCGGGACCGTCGGGCGGGGCCGGCGCCTGATGGGTTTGGACGTGGGGTCCAAGACCATCGGGCTTGCGCTCTCGGACCCCTCCCTTACCGTCGCCACGCCCATGGACACGATCCGCCGGCGGAAGTTCACCCGGGACGCCGCGGAGCTGATCGGGATATTCGAGCAGCGGTCCGTCGGCGGACTGGTCATCGGCCTGCCGGTCAGCATGGACGGGACCGAGGGCCCGGCCTGCCAATCGGTGCGGCAGTTCGGCGCGAATTTGTCGGCGAAGACCGATCTGCCCATGACTTTCTGGGATGAACGCCTGTCGACCTCGGCGGTGGAGCGTTTCCTCACCGACGAAGCCGATCTGAGCCGCGGCCGCCGGGCCGAACTGGTCGACAAAATGGCCGCCGCCTACATCCTTCAAGGCGCCCTGGATCGCCTGACGAGCGCCCGTTTGTCGTAAGGTGTTGCGCGCGCGAGCCATGCACCAGGCGCATAGCGGCAAGTTGTTGAAATACCATGATTTATAAATTTTTCCTATTCGGGCCGTTTCGCGGGAATGGACATTCATGGACATTAATGGACATTTATTGACACCCATTTGGGTGGTACCTCCCATTTAGCCCGTACAAACCTGCATAGCTCCCTTTCCATATACAAAGCGCCGCCCCGGTGGCGGGACGGCACTCACCTATTTATTTAGCCCGGGCGCGCGTGGCGGCAAGGGGGGAAGGCAGCAAACCTCTCCCAATCGGTATTCGGGTTGCTGCAAACTTGCGCTCCCGGCGTTCACTCGCAATAGTGAATTAATTGAGCGTTGGTGCGGACGTTCAAGGTCCTGATGACGGTTGCGGCCACCTTCCCCTAGTTCCGGATTCCGCTTCTGCGGCTCACGTGATTGAGCCGATGCTCGAAATACCGCCGAAACGCCTCGTTCTCGGGCCATACTGCCGGGTCCGCCCATATCGCCCCCAGCCTTCCCACCAGCCCCGCGATCCAGTCCGCCGCCTGGATGGTCTGATAGCGGTGACTTTCCAGATGAAACGGCGGTTCGATGAGATGCCGGCGCCGCTGGTGCCCCCCGTACATGCTCTTCGCCGCTTCGGTCAGTAGCGCCGAGCGGTGCTCGTGCTCGTCGAGAATCAGGACGAACTCCTCCGCTGGATCACAGTCCTCGCCGCAATAGCCGTCAATCCGCTTGATCGCCTCCACGAACACCCGTTCATAAAGCCGGTTCGGGTTATGCTCATCCGGCGCCTTGGTCTTCTTCACCCCGACATAGAACACAAACCCGCCAAGCCGCTCGATTTTGTTGAACAGCCGGTTGGTGAATTTTCGGAGTTCGGGGTACTGCGTCACGTTATTGAGCGTGTAAAGGCTCGCTCCCTTCTTCTCCCACAGCGACGGGTGCTTTCCCGAACGCTCGATCTCGAAGGAGAGCAACTCGCACTTGCGCTGGAAGAACCAGGTTCCGAAGCCGCGCACCGCTTCCGCCGGGAGCACAAAGCCCGCCAGTCCGAACACCGGGCTCTCCTTGTAACTGGGGTGCTGGCGGGCGATGTAAGGACCGATGTGCCCGAACTCGTCAAGATAGGCAAAAAGGGTCACTCTCCGGCCTCCAAAAACACGAAAGCCCGCGCCGAAACGCGGGCCTCGGAAAGAGGGCAAGACAAGCTTGCGTCTCATGATGAAAGATAGGCCCTTGCCCCGGCACGGTCAAGTGGCCATGCCCGCCACCCTCACTCTAACCCTCTCCCCCTGAAGAAGAAGGGAGAGAGGGAAGAAAGCGCTTCCTCTCCCACCACTTCATTTAGCCCGGACGCGCCTGGGGGCAAGGGGCAAAAGCAGCAAACCTCTCCCAATCGGTATTCGAGTTGCTGCAAACTTGCGCTCCCGGCATTCACTCGCAATAGTAAATTAATTGAGCGTTGGTACAGACGTTCAAGGTCCTGATGACAGTTGCGGCCACCTTCCCCTAGTTCCGGATTCCGCTTCTGCGGCTCACGTGATTGAGCCGATGCTCGAAATACCGCCGAAACGCCTCGTTCTCGGGCCAT
>JAJECC010000004.1 GCA_022822205.1 Rhodospirillales bacterium
ATGACCGCCGGTTTCGGCATCTACGTGCACTGGCCCTATTGCGAATCCAAGTGCCCGTACTGCGACTTCAACAGCCACGTCGCCGACACCGTCGATCACGGACGCTGGCGGGCCGCCTACCTCTCGGAGCTGGACCGCTACGCCGCCGAAACAGGGGACCGGACCGTCACCTCGGTGTTTTTCGGCGGCGGCACGCCGTCCCTGATGAAGCCGGACACCGTCGCGGCCATCGTCGAGCGCATCCGCGCCGACTGGCCGGTGGCGGACGACGTGGAGATTACCGCCGAAGCCAACCCGTCATCGTCGGAAGCCGCCCTGTTCGCCGCCTTCGCCGATGCCGGCGTCAACCGCCTCTCCATCGGCGTCCAGTCCTTCGACGACGCGGCGCTGAAATTCCTCGGCCGCCGCCACCAGGCGGACGAGGCCAGGCGCGCCATCGAGGCGGCCAGGCGCACGGTCCCCCGGTTCTCCTTCGATCTCATCTATGCGCTTCCGGGCCAGACGGCCGGCGACTGGCGACGGCAATTGTCGGAAGCCGTCTCCCTCGCCGAGGGCCATCTCTCGGTCTATCAGCTGGCTATCGAGCCCGGGACCGAATTTCACAAGCGGCGGGTCGAGGGCGCGGGAGACGAGACCGCCGCGGAGCTCTATGAGGTCACCCAGGAGGCCCTGGCGGCCGCCGGGCTGCCGGCCTACGAGATTTCCAACCACGCCCGGCCGGACGACGCCTGCCGGCACAATCTCACCTATTGGCGGGGCGGCGCCTATGCCGGCATCGGACCGGGCGCCCACGGGCGGCTCAGGACCGACGGCGCCTGGGCGCTGACCCTCGAGAAACGGATGCCGGACGATTGGCTGCGGGCGGTCGAAACCGGGGGCACCGGGCTCCACAAGCGCACCCCCATCGACCCCGACGAGCGGGCCCGGGAGGCGGTCCTGCTGGGGATGCGCCTCGCCGGCGGCCTGAGCGCGGCGGATTTCGCCGAGACCACCGGCCTGTCCCTCGAGGACTGGCTCGATGCGGACCGGCTGGACGTCCTGGCCGGTGAGGAACTGATCGCGCCCTTCGACGGCGCGCGGCTCCGGGCGCTGCCCGACGGTCTGATACGCCTCAACGCGGTGCTCGATTATCTGCTGAACTGATTTACCGGGCGGGCGGCGGCTGGGTGAAATTCGACGGCGCGTCGGCGATCACCGCCGTCCCGCGCTCCCGGACCTGCAGCACGCTCAGCCCCCGCTGGGCGATCCCCGTCGGCAGGAACCGGAAGATTCCGTCCCGCCCGGCGAAGCCCCGGGCCGCGGTGATATTTTCAGGTTGGAACCCGCCGTCTTCCCGGGCAAGGACCGCCGCCAGCGCCGTGGCGTCGTAGGCGAGGGTCGCCAGCCGGTGGGGCGGCGCCCCATAGGCCGCCTCGTACTGCTTGACGAAATCGGCCCGCGCCGCCGGCGACGGGGCCGCGAACCAGCCGCCGACCAGCGCCGGTTCGGCGCCGAGCCCCGGCGCATCCCACTGGCCGGTCCCCAGCATGCGGACCTTCTTCGGGTCGAGATCGTAATAGGGCAGCAGCGCCGCGATGGCCTGGAGGCGCTTGCCCCCCTCGGCGATCAGCAGCGCATCGAACGGCACGTCGCCCAGGGTCTGAAGGTTCTCCAGGCGCTTGAGCGCCGCCGCCGCGACCTCGTCGTTGCGGGCCTTCAAGGTTTCGACCTGATCGAGCAGGGCCTGGCGGCGGGCATCGTAATCGGCGAGGCCGCGGATCACCGGCGCGAAGTTCGCCGCCAGGGGGTCATAGTGAACGATATGGGTCAGCAACAGGCCCGGCGCCTCGGCCGATTGCCGCACCTGCTCGACCACCCTGAGGCCGTAGCTGTTGTCGGGGGCCAGTACCGCCAGCCGCCGCACGCCCCGCTGCCGGGCGAAGGCGACGATCCGGGCGACCTCCTGACCCGGCAGGAAGCCCATGGTGAACACGCCGCCGCCGGCGACCGTCCGGTCGCTGGTGAAGGCGATGACGTTGATCCCGGCCGCGCGGGCCGCGGGCGCCGCCGCCTCGACCGAGCCGGACAGTAGCGGCCCGAGGATCAGCGAGGCCCCGTCATCGATGGCGAGCGCCGCCGCGTCCGCCGCCCCCCGGGGGGTGCCTTTGGTGTCGCGGGGCAGCAGCTCGAACCGCCGGTCGGCGAAATGAAACAGGGCCAGTTGCGCGGCGTTCAACAGATCCCGGCCGACCTTGGCGCTCGGACCCGAGAGGGGCAGCAGGATGGCGATCCTGGGCACGTCCGGCTTCACCGGCGGCTCGAGCCCGCGGGCGCCGGTCGGCGGCAGGGCGGCCTGTTGGGCCGGGGCCGGGGCGTCCGCCGGCGGCGCCGGGGCGGGCTGGACGGCCTGCCGCGGGGGGGGCGCCGACGGCCGTGCTTGCGATTGGGCCGGTTGCGTCTGGGACGGCGGCGGCCCCGACGGGGTTTGCAACGGGGGCGGCAATTGCGACACTTGGGTCTGACAGGCGGAGAGCAGAAAGATCAGCGCTCCCGCTCCAATCCCGACGCGAGTCCTGAATGCCGAAAGCCGCAAATTCTTCCTCCGATGGGCCCGGAACCGGGCCGGACACCGCCGAGCCTAGCGGGGGCCCCGGGGGAAGTAAACCGGCCGGCGGGCCCCTGCCGGGCGGGCTGTACCTGGTCGCCACGCCCATCGGCAATATCCGCGATATCTCGCTCCGGGCCCTGGATGTGCTGGCCGCCGCCGACCGCGTCGCCTGCGAGGACACGCGGATGACCGGCAAACTGCTGAGCCTGCTGGGCATCGGCGCCGATCTCGCCCCCTATCACGACCACAATGCGGCCCGCGCCCTGCCGGGCCTCGTCCGCCGCATGGAGGCGGGCGCCGCTGTCGCGCTGGTCAGCGATGCGGGCACGCCGCTGGTCTCCGATCCCGGCTACCGGCTGGTCCGCGCCTGCATCGAGGCCGGCATTCCGGTGACCGCCGTGCCGGGGCCCTCCGCCGGGATCGTCGGGCTGATCCTGTCCGGCCTGCCGACCGACAAGTTTCTGTTCGCCGGGTTCCCGCCCCCGAAACCGGCGGCGCGGCGGAAGGAGTTCCAGAGCCTCCGGGCGGCGCCGGCGACGCTGATCTTCCAGGAATCCGCCAAGCGCCTGGCGGCCAGCCTCGCCGACATGGCGGCGGCGCTCGGGGACCGGGAGGCCGCGGTCGCCCGGGAACTGACCAAGCTCCACGAAGAGGTCAGGCGCGGCCCGCTCGGCGAACTGGCGGATCATTACCGGACCAAGGGCCCGCCCAAGGGCGAGGTGGTGGTCGTCGTCGGGCCGCCCTCCGGAGAGACGTTCAGCGACGAGGCGGTGGACCGGATGCTCCGCGACCATCTGCAAACCCTGCGGGTTCGCGATGCGGCGGCGGCGGTGGCGGACCTTACGGGCCTGCCGCGCAAACGGCTCTATGCCCGGGCGCTGGAGCTGAAGGACTAGAATGGCGGGGGAGCGGGACCGCCGGAGGGCCTGGGCGTTCGGCCTCGCCGCCGAGACCGCCGCCGCCATGTTCCTGCGCCTCAAGGGCTACCGCATCGTCGAGCGCCGCCACCGCAACCCCCGGGGCGAGATCGACCTGATCGCCCGGAGGGGCAACACCCTGGTGTTCGCCGAGGTCAAGGCGCGGGCCGAGGAAGAAACCGCCGTCGCCGCCGTCACGCCGCGCCAGCGCCGCCGCATCGAAGGGGCGGCGGCGGGATTCCTGGCCCGGCGGAACGTGCCGCCCGACGCCGCGGTCCGGTTCGATTTGATCGCCGTCTCGCCATGGCGCCTGCCGCGGCATATCCCCGACGCCTGGCGGCCGGAATCATAGCGCGGGCGGATTAGCTGATTTGAACAAGGGAGACGACCGTTCCAGGTCCGCCAACCCATTGATATTGAATCACTTTAAATCATTGATTTTCACGGAAGAATCGGCTATGGTATTATTTGTAATCTGAACCCCGGCACAACCTGGTAGTAGGATTTCCCCGGCGGGCGACTTCGGTTGCCCGCCCTTATTTTTAGAGCTCGACCACGCCCAGCGCGTTGAAGCGGCTTGCCCGCAAATTTAGAACAGGTCTTAATCGGTCAAAGTACCTTTGCGCCCGCTTCCGGCGAATATAGGAGTTGGGCGCGTACCTTTGGTATAGAAAATATGCGACTACGTCGCACATTTGAATCGGATATGTGTCCGACGAGTCCTTTCCATGAGGGTCCTCGATAAACCGTTTGATCGGGATATTTCTCGAGGCCCCCGCATAGCGAGGATCGTTTGGTATCGGATTGTAAACGGCCATCCTTCTGACCATTCGAACTAGCTTCGTACCAGCGGTTGTATCGGTTATGACGATTCCGTGGTCGTCCCTAAACCCACCGGGAAAGTTCCCATGTATTAGTGTGTTCTCGAATCGCTGAAACAATGTGCCCCATGCCGCATGAAATACGTCGTATCCTTGGGGTTTATTTGCTTTGTCGACAATTACGTTAGTTATGGAAATAAAATTAAGCTTGGCCAACTCGTCGAGCGTCGCACGCAATATTGCTAGCCGAACATGCTTTTCTAAATCGAATGGACGATGATTAACAAACTCCGACGCGTGAATTTCACCTCTGACCGGAAGACCATATACACTGCGGAGTGTCTTCCTAAGCGCAATCAAGACATCCAGGAATTCGCGCCATCGAGACTCATGAACAACGATTCCGGTCAACGCAAAATGACTACTTGGCGACCTGGCCAGTCCAGTATCGCCACTCTCATCTACGTACATGAGGTACATGGACGCTATATTTGCGAATGAGCATCGCTTTTGCAATTTTCCCTCTCTCGCCGCCAATTTTTCCCCTAATCCAGCCACGATTCCGCCGCGCTTGGCGGCTGCCCGCTAACTGCTCGTTAACCATCGGCGGATAGGTTTGGCCCAACCGCATTCCAGACGAGGGCCCGACCATGCCAGCCACGCCGAACCGCCGCGTTTTTCTCTTTCCCATGGCGCTCGCCGTCACCGCCCTGTTGGGCCTCGGCGCATGCGCGCCCGTCGGGATGGTGGCGGGCGCCGGCGCCGGGGTCGGCGTTGCCGCCGTCCAGGAGCGGGGGGTCGCCGGGCGGACCGCCGATCTGAGGATCGAAGCGCTGATTTTCGAGAAATTCTTCACTGCCGATACGGCGCTTCAGACCAAATTGGGGGTCGAGGTCTATGAGGGCCGGGTGCTGCTGACCGGCGCCACCGACGACGTCCGGCTCGCCGACAAGGCGGTGAAACTCGCCTGGCAGGTGGACGGCGTCAAGGACGTCATCAACGAGATTCAGCTCCGGAAGTCGGGCGCCAAGGATTTCATCCGCGACACCTGGATCACCGGGCAGCTGCGCACCAAGATCACCATCGACAAGGAGATCTTCGCGATCAATTACGCCATCGAGACGGTCAACGGCCGGGTGTACATCATCGGCATCGCCCAGAACCCGGGGGAGCTCCGCCGCGTCATTGGTCACGCCGGCCATATTCGCTACGTCCGGGATGTGATTTCCCACGTCCGGGTCAAGGAAGCGGGAATCCAAAGCGCCGGCAACTGACCCCCCGGCGCCGTTCCGCCCGCACTTGACCATCCGCCGCCCGGCGGCTATGTCCGGCTGATATACAGGGACAAGGCCGGCTCATGTCGCTCCTGGTTGCCATTCAGATGGACCCCATCGACGGCATCGATATCGATGCCGACAGCACGTTCGTCATGGCGATGGAGGCGCAGGCGCGGGGCTGCCGGGTCTATCACTATCTGACCCAGGATTTGGCCTTCGATCATGGCCGGGTGATGGCCCATGCCCGGCCCCTCGAGCTGCGCCGCGCCCACGGGGACCATTTCACCCTGGGCGATGCGGAGTGGATCGACCTCGCGCTGGCCGACGTGGTCCTGATGCGCCAGGACCCGCCCTTCGACATGGCGTACATCACCGCCACCCACCTGCTGGAGCACATCCACCCCAGGACCCTGGTGGTCAACGACCCGGTCCAGGTGCGGAACGCGCCCGAGAAGCTGTTCGTCACCCACTTCCCGGAACTGATGCCGCCGACCCTGATCACGTCGAACCGGGACAAGATCGCCGCCTTCCGCGAGGAGCACCGGGACCTGATCGTCAAACCCCTGTTCGGCAACGGCGGCGCCGGGGTGTTCCACCTCCCGCCGGGGGACGAGAACCTCAACGCGCTGATGGAGATGTTCACCGAGCTCTACCGGGAGCCGGTGATCATTCAGGCCTATCTGCCGGAGGTCCGCGAGGGCGACAAGCGGATCATCCTGGTCGACGGCGAGGCGGTGGGCGCCATCAACCGGGTGCCGGCCGACGGCGAGGCGCGCTCCAACATGCATGTGGGCGGCACGCCGCTGAAGTCGGAACTCACCGGGCGGGAGAAGGAGATCTGCCACGCCATCGGCCCCGCATTGAAGGAGCGGGGCATGATCTTCGTCGGCATCGACGTGATCGGCGATTACATGACCGAGATCAACGTCACCTCGCCGACCGGCATCCAGGAGATCAACCGCTTCGACGGCATCAAGATCGAGGCGATGATCTGGGACGCCATCGAGAGCCGGCTGGATATCGTCGAGGAATAGCCGTTCGGCGGTGGGGCAGGGGCCGGCCCGCTCTCCCGCCAAGTTCTCATCCATGGACCGGCTTAACTCATAGCCGTCCAGCTATTGACCAATTGTTGATTTACTATACTATATCTAGTGTTGTGAGTGACACGGTGAGACTCCCAGCCGTAGCCTTTCAAGGCGCAATGGGGGAACATGGGAGCGCCCCCCTCACATCAGCGGCGGGTCATTTTTTGCCCGCCGCTTTGCGTTCCAGAATGTCCGGATATGGATTGCGAACGATCGTGCCCTTTTTCGCCGCCTGCCGTATCAGCCTGGCAAATTCCTTTTTGTTCACGCGGTGATAGGTCTCGACATTTATCGATTCGCCATCCCTGCTTGCCTTCAGAACCAGCTTAAAGTTCACGGGTGGATCCATTGACTGCCGATACACCAAGACCAGGTGTCTTGGCCGGTCGGGAATGATCGCCGCGAAGCCGCGACGATGAATTGCCGGAACCCGTTTGTAGTCCGAATACAGGATATCCGGGTGAGTGTACCGATTCTTGTCGACCGTATACCCGGATAGCCAGATTCGACGCCTGTTGGCGCCAATTCGCGCCGCGAGAATGGATTCCAGAAGACCTAAATCGACCGGGCCGTCGCTGGTCCCGGCCACCAGATTTGCGAGTTCGACTTCATCCATCCTGCCAAGTTCGGCTGAAGCCCACACCAACAAGCAAATAGTGCTTCAACTGCATGTCTCCTGTATGACCGCTCATTCTATCGTGTGGGATGCCGGCGATCCAGGATTTGTTCTGGTAATGTTCTTTTTTCCTAATTATAGTCGTCGGCGGGCAAAACAGGCAGGTCGCTAGAATCATGGTCGCGCGGGTCAATACGGTCGCCTTTTCCGGGATCGACGTGCTGGACGTGGATGTGCAGGTGCAGATCGGCGCCGGCATGCCGGCCTTTTCCGTGGTCGGCCTGCCCGACAAGGCG
>JAJECC010000009.1 GCA_022822205.1 Rhodospirillales bacterium
CGGTTCCCTGCCCGAGACCAACTCGAATGCAAGCGTGCCCGCGTGGCCCCAGGGGTAGGCGGCGGCCGGCGGCGGCGCGCCGGCATCGAGGATGAGGTGGCTGTCGCCGGCCGCCAGATGGTGGAAGCCGGCAAGGGGCGCGCCGGGCGCCGCGCCCGCCCGGGATTTGGAGGCCGACAGGATGGCGCCCAACGCCGGAACGGAAATGGCCGGTCCGCCATTGAATCCGGCGAGGGCCCCGTCCGCCCGCCGCAGCGCCCGAAGCCCCGCCGCGAGATCGGGTATCGACCGGCGCAGCCAGTCGGGCGGGTCCAGGTGCGCGGCCCGGAAAGTGTCGCGAATGGATATCAGGTCCTCGAGAACCCGGGCCTGCACGCCCGGGCTTCGGCTGGCATGGCCGCCATCGGGAAGTATTTGCGCCTCGAGTTGTTCGCGCATCGCATTCAGTCCGGTGTCCAGGTGCCGGCCGCAATCCGACAGCGCGATCCCGGCATAAATCAGGCCTTTCGCCGCCGCCAGGCGGTCGTAACCGCTCCGGGGGTCGCCGTGGGATCGGGACAGGTGACGAACCTGGTTGCCGGTGACCTTGAGAAATCGCCGGGCGGTCGGGTCATCCTCGGCCCAACCGAAGAACCCGTAATGCGTCAGCCAATTGACCAGCCGGTTGCCGACGATGGCGGCGCGCCACGTATAGGGATGCCATCGCCCGAAAATGTCCAGCCAATCGACGATCGCCTGCCGGGCAAATTCACGCGCTTCGTCGGTTCCCAATGCCCTGAGGTCGGCGAGCCAGCCGAATTCCTGGGCGTAACGGGAGACGGCGGTTTCCGTAATGCCGGCTTTCGCGAGCATCGGCAGCGGCACGTGCTTGCCGTGACGGGTATGCGCGCCGTTCAAAATGGCGCGTCCGGCCTCCGGATCGCCGGGCTGGAGAGCCGGCGGCGTTCCCAGAACCTTCTCCGGCGACCCGCTTCTCAGGAAAATATCATAGGCGCCCGACCCGTAGAGCGACCGCCTGACGAATCCCGCCAGACCCTCGCCGGATGAATCGCGCACGCTCGTGCCTATGGCAATGCCGTCGCTCACCGCAAATCCGGGCGCTCTGCTGGAGCGGCAAAAGCCCGCGGCCGCCGGTCCAGTTCGAACGCTTCCTCGTCATTCAGCTTCAAACCCGAATCTTGACCGGCTTTCGTTAGGATAAGGTTACCGATGCTGAAATTGTCGATCCCGAATAGAGACGTCTTCCCGCTCACCGGCAAGCCGTCATGCCCCGCCTCCGTGCGGGGCATCCAGGATATTCACCACAGAGACACAGAGACACAGAGGTCGAGAAGAGAGGTTTCAATCTCGGTGCCCCTCACTGTCTCACCGTCTCTGTGGTTCAAGAATTGGAAATGTGGATGGCCGGCCTGCGCCGTCCGAAAGTCGGCTTCGGCCGACTGAAGGCCGGACCCTAGTTAGTTCCGTTCCCTATCATTGCCGCGAAAAATCCGTCCATTCCGCCCCTTTCCGCCCAATGCGACGGCAGCGTGCGGAGGTGTCCAGCGGGGGTTGTCGCTTCCGGGGGCAGACCGAATGCGCTTGGTTCCGCGGCTCGGAATTTTAGCCCTTCATGCCGCTCGAGGACCGCGGAGACGATATCCCGGCCTTCGGCCGGCTCCAGGGAGCAGGTTGCGAACACCACCCGGCCGCCGGGGCGGACGATTTGGAGGGCGTGATCCAGCAGCCGCCGCTGAACATCCGTCGCACCCTCCAGCCGAGTTTCGGTCTTGATCCAGGGGAGTTCGGGATGACGCCGGATGGTGCCGGTGGAGCTGCACGGCGCATCGACCAGGACGGCATCCACCGGTTCGGCGGGGTGCCAGCCGGTGGCGTCGGCGCAGATCACCTCCGCATTCAACCCGAGGCGGTCGAGATTGGCCCGCAGAATATCGAGCCGCTTTTCCGACCGGTCGATGGCCGTCACCCGGGCGCCCGCCGCCGCCAGCTGGGCGGTCTTGCCCCCCGGCGCCGCGCACAAGTCGGCCACATGCATGCCCGGTTCGGGGTCGAGCAGCCGGACGGGCAGCGCGGCGGCCGCATCCTGAACCCACCATGCACCGTCCCCGTAACCGGGCAGTTCGGATATGGGCCCGGGGCTTCGCAGCCGGATGGTGCCGCCCGGCAGCAGCTCTCCGCCCAGTTCCCGGGCCACGCCTTCCGGGTCGGTCTTGGCGGTGACGTCCAGCGGCGGTTCATTCAGGTGGGCAAGACAGATCTCCCGGCATACCGCTTCCCCGTACGCCGCCACCCATCTTTTCCGCAACCAGGCCGGGGCGTTGAGGACCGCCGCGTCCTGCCGGGCAACGAGATCGCTTCCTTCCCGCGCCGCGCGGCGCAGGATGGCGTTGACCAGCGCCTTATGGGCAAACATCCCGCGGGCGACGGCGAGTTCGACGCTGGTATCGACCGCCGCATGGGCGGGGGTGTCGAGAAACAGAAGCTGGCTGAGGCCGAGGCGCAGAACCTGGCGCACCGGCCGGGCCTTGCGGGGCAGCGGCCGTTCGAGGAACCGGTCGATCAGGTCGTCGATTTGACCCAGGCGGCGCAGGGTCTCCGATACCAGCCGCCGGGCGAGGCCCCGGTCCCGGGGCGCCAGTTCGTTCAGGCGGCGGGCTTCTGCAAACGCGTCATCCAGGGACTTCCCGCGGATCAGGATATGGTCGAGGACGTCGAGGGCGAGGAGGCGGGGCATGGGACCCCTTAACGCCTTTGACGGCCCGCCGCAATTGTCCATGGCGAAGATTTAATGTTGTGGACGGCGCGGCGGGGTTCCGTTAGGCATTGGCCCGGACGCGAGGAGAAAACGGAAGATGGCCGGCAAAACGGACGAGAAGGACACGGTTTCCAAGACCCCCGACGGCGGCAGGCAAGCCAAGAAGGACGGGGCGAAACGGCCCAGGGAAATCGGCGGCCGCAAGGACGGCCTTGACCCGACCCGCTACGGCGACTGGGAGAAAAACGGCCGCGCCATCGATTTCTAGCCGCCGGTGGCCGAAACCAAACCAACCCCCTCACCCAGCTCCGGCTAAGCTCAGTTGCCGCTTCGCAAAGCCTCCGCATCCCTCTCCCTCCAGGGGAGAGGGTATGACGGGGCGGGTCCATATCGGGGACGGAAATTTCATTTCTGTCGACCGTCGTCGTCATACCTGACAGCATAAGATGCGCACCCGGGGTGAGGAGTTGATGGCGGCGATCGAGACGGACGTTCTGGTGGCCGGCGGCGGG
>JAJECC010000074.1 GCA_022822205.1 Rhodospirillales bacterium
TAGACGGCGCGCGGGTCTATGTCGGCGCCATCCATCATATGCACGGGGCCGATGGCCTGAGGACGCAGCTCGAGACGGTGAAAAAGTTCCTCCCCGAATTCGGGCTGGCGGCGCCCTGCGGCTTCGGCCGCGTGCCGGAACAGCCGGGGCGCATGTTGACCGAAGAAGGCGATACCGCGCCGCCCGACTACATGCGCATCATCCTCGACGACCACCAAAATGCGGTCGAGTTGTTGGACAGCCTCTGAGCGGACCAATCGACGGAGCGAACAAGTGGATACATCGGTCCTGATCGCCGGCGGCGGGCCGGTGGGCCTCACCCTGGCCCTCACCTTCGCCCGGTTCGGCATCGGCTGCATGGTGGTCGAGCGGGCCGCGGACACCACCCGGCATCCCAAGATGGACATCACCAACGGCCGCTCCATGGAGATCTTCCGCATGCTCGGCGTGGCGGACGCCATCTACGCCGCCGCCGTTCCGGACCACATCTGCCACGACGTAAGTTGGGTAAGCTCCATGGTGGGTCATGAGATTTACCGCTTCGAATATCCGGGCCCCCGCGAGGCCCGTGACATCTACCGGCGCACCAATGACGGCACCCAGTCTATGGAGCCCGACGTCCGTATCTCTCAGATCCTGGTCGAGCCTCTGCTCCGGGATGCGGCCATGGCGTCGCCTCACGTGGCCATCCGATATGGCTGCGAGTTCGTGGAATTCGAACAGGACGAGGACGGTGTGACCGTATTGGTCAAAAATGTCGAAACCAATCAGATCGAAGAAGTCCGCGCGGCCTACCTGGCCGGCTGCGACGGCGGCAACAGCCGGGTGCGGGACCAGATGGGTATCGGACTTTCCGGCGATGCCAACATACGGACCCGTTACTCCATCCACTTCGTTTCCGAGGATAGAGTCACGTTCGAGCCCTGGGGGCCGGCCTGGCACTACCAGTCACCGATCCACGGCACCCTGGTCGCCCAGGACGGCATCGAGCGCTACACCCTGCATTCCTACCTGGACGACGGGGAGAGCCCGGAGACGGTCGATCCCTACGACAAAGTGAGAGCATTCGTCGGCACGGATTTCCGTTTCGAGCTTTTGCGGGCGCTCAATTGGCAGAACAATTTACTGCTTGCCGATGGGTACCGGGACGGGCGCGTGCTGCTCGCCGGCGACGCCGTCCATCAATATATCCCCACCGGCGGCTACGGCATGAATACGGGCGTCGGGGACGCCTTCGATCTGGGCTGGAAGCTCTCCGCCGTTATCCAGGGCTGGGGCGGCGCGCGGCTCCTCGACAGCGTCCAGGAAGAACGCCAGCCCGTTGCCCGGCGCAACCGGGAAGGCTCCAAGCGGCACGCCGAAGCGCGGGTCGCCATCGGCCATGTCTGGCCCGATAATCTCGACGATGAGGGTCGCGGCGGTGATGCTGCCCGCGCGGAACTCGCGAAGAAGATCGAGCGGATCGGCAACGCCGAAAACGAAAGCCGGGGTATCGAGCTCGGCTACGGCTACGCCGGCTCGTCCATCGTCTGCAATGAGGCTAGTGACGAAATGCAGGACGATCCTTTGCGCTACGTCCCGACGACTACACCCGGCTACCGGCCACCGGCACTCTATCTGGAGGATGGCACGCCTATCTTCGATAGGTTCGGCGCCGGGTTCACGCTTCTCGATTTTACAGAAAAGGGAGTTGATGCATTCCAGGCCGAAGCTACGGTCCAGGGCATCCCGCTGCAAACCGCCGGCATCCAGGACTATCACGCCCGCGCCCTTTACGGCTGCGACCTGGTGCTTGTCCGTCCCGACCAACATGTGGCCTGGCGGGGCGACGCGCCTCCGGACGACCCCGGAGCCATCCTGCGGCGGGTCTCGGGGAATTGACTGGGTAAAGGGAGGGAGACATGTCCGATCCGCCGTCATCAATCACCGCTGGCAATACGGCGCTGGTGTGATATCACCCGCGCCCCATCCTGAGGGCATCGGTCATGGAAGAGACGGCGGCGCGGACGGAACGGCCGGACGCCCCGCCCCGCACCTTGCGGGCGCGGGTTCGCGAGCTGGTGCGCCTGGCCCTGCCGCAGATCGCATCGCGATCCGGCATGCTGATCATGGCGGTGGTCGATACGGCCATGGTCGGCCGGTTCGCCGCCCACGAGTTGGCCTACCAGTCCCTCGGCAACGCGGTGACCATTCCCCTGTTCGTGACGGCCATCGGACTTCTCCTCGGCACCCTGGTGATGACCGCCAGGACCCTGGGCAGCGGCCGGACCGACAGGCTTGGCGCGGTCTGGCGCCGGGCGACGGTCTATGCGGTGGGGCTCGGCATCATCTGCATGGCCGTCGCGTTCACCGGCGAGTGGGTGCTGGTGGTCACCGGCCAATCGGCGGACCTGGTGCGGGGCGGCGGCGAAGTGGTCCGCGTGCTGGCCCTGGGCCTGCCGTTCATGATGATTTACCTCGCCAGCGCCTACTTTCTCGAAGGGCTGAAGCGGCCGGTCGCGCCGATGGTGTTCATGATCGTCGCCAACCTGTTCAACGTGCTGTTCAACTGGATGTGGGTCTATGGAAATCTCGGGTTCGACGCCATGGGCGCCGTCGGCTCGGCCTGGGCGACGACCGGCATCCGCATCCTGCTGGCCGCCGTCACCGTCGCCTACGTGTGGAACCTGCATGACCGCGACGCCCTCGGCATCCGCAGGAAGGCGGGGGGCGGCTGGAGGGACTGGGCAATCCAGCGCCGCATCGGCTATTCGGCCGGCGGCAGCCATCTCATCGAATCCACCGCCTTCGCCGCCCAGTCCTTCATCGCCGGGCTATTGGGGGCGTTGGCGCTCGCCGCCTACTCCATCGCCTTCCAGGTGTTGGGGCTGATCTTCATGACCGCCATCGGCATCGGTGCGGCGAGCGCGGTGATGGTCGGGCACGCCTGGGGACGGGGCGACGCCGCCGAGATGGCCCGGGCCGGTTGGACGGGTCTCGGGCTCAACACCATCGCCATGGGCTTCTTCGGGGTGCTGGTGATCGCGTTCTCGCCCTATTTGGCGCAAGGGTTCGCCAAGGACCCGGCGCTGATCGAACTCGCCACGCCGCTGATCGCCTTCATTCCGCTGCTGCTGATCTTCGACGGCGGTCAGGCGGTTCTCGGCCACGTTCTGCGGGGCCGGGGCGAAACCTGGTTTCCGGTGGCCGCCCACGCGGTCTCCTACGGCGCGATCCTGCTGCCGCTCGCCATCGTCCTGGCGCTGCCGATGGGCCGCGGCGTCATGGGAATCCTGGAAGCGATCCTCGTCGCATCGGTGATTTCGCTCTGCCTCCTCGCCGGGCGGTTTCACATCCTCGCCAAGCGGGATCAGCGCTGAATTACGGCGGATTGATCAGCCCGACGCGCAGTCGACGCACAGCGGCACGGCGGGATCGCCGGCCAGGCGTTTCTCTTCGATGTCCTCGCCGCAGGCAACGCAGTAGCCGTATTCGCCCTCGTCGATGCGCTTGAGCGCGGCGTCGATGCGCTGGATTTCGATCTCGCGCCGGCGCTCCTGTTCGAGGGCCATCTCGTGTACCTGCAGCGCGTCCATCCGGGACAACCGGCCCTGGGTCTGCTGATCCAACTCGACGGGCTTGCGGTCGTCCTCGGTGATCTGTTCCAGATGCTCGATTTCGGCCCGGGCATCCAGAAGCTGCTTTTTGACCTTTTTCAGGTCCGCTGCTTTGAGTGCGGGCATAACGGTTGGATGCTAGAGCAGTTTCCGGCCAAATTAAATCAATTTGATGGCGCTCATCGGTTAGCCGGGCAGGCGCGGGCCGACGTGCGATGTGTGTGCATCGGACGAGGCCCGCAACGCACCCGGGGGACCGGGGAGCGCCACCGGAGGCCGGGTTCCTTCGCGCCGTGGCGGCGTTGCGCCGCTCCGCCGATGGGCCTGCATCGCCGTTCGCGGCGCGCCTGGCCACGACGCGAATTAATCCCGGTCAAATGGTTCAATTTGGCCGGATACTGCTCTGGCACAGGTTCCCGCCGTCTTGCCAAATCGTGACACGCCAGTGACGGCAATTGCCAAACACGTGGCCGGCAAGATAGGGTGTAACCTGTTGTAAAATATATATTTTAAGGAAACGATCATGGCGGCGGGCGCGGACAACCGGGGGACCCCCCAGAGGACTCACAAGGCGGGCAGCCCGCTCGAAGTCTTCCTGATCTTCTTGCGTCTCGGCCTGACGTCGTTCGGCGGACCGGTGGCTCATCTCGGCTATTTCCGCACCGAATTCGTCGAGCGGCGGAAGTGGCTCAGCGACGCGGCCTATGCCGATCTGGTGGCGCTGTGCCAGTTCCTCCCCGGCCCCGCCTCCAGCCAGGTGGGGATCGGCATCGGCCTGTCGCGGGCCGGGCTCCCGGGCAGCCTCGCCGCCTGGCTCGGCTTCACCACCCCGTCGGCGCTCGCCATGGCGGCCATTGGGTTGGGCGCGGTGGCGTTCCAGGACAATCTCACCCAGGACATCCTGAAGATGCTGATGCTGGTGGCCGTCGCCGTGGTCGCCAACGCGGTGTGGGGCATGGCCCGCATGCTGTGCACCGACGGCACCCGGGCGGCCATCGCCGTCGCCGCCACCGTGGTGCTGCTCATCGTCCCCTCCACATCCATCCAATTGGCGGTCATCGCGGGCGGCGCGGTGCTGGGGCTCGTCCTGGTCGAGGCGCGGGAATCCGACGAGGTGGATGCCTTCGAAATCCCGGTGGGACGCGGGATCGCCGTCTTCTGCCTGATCGCGTTCTTCGTGCTGCTCGCCGGCCTGCCGGTGGCGGCGATCCGGTTCCCGGACCAGGCGCTGATCCTGTTCGACAGCTTCTACCGCTCGGGCTCGCTGGTGTTCGGCGGCGGCCATGTGGTCCTGCCGCTGCTGCAGGAAGAGGTGGTGCCGCCGGGCTGGGTCGGCCCGGATGCGTTTCTCGCGGGTTACGGCGCGGCGCAGGCCATGCCGGGCCCGCTGTTCACATTCGCCTCGTTCCTGGGCGCGGTGAGCCAAGTGCCGCCGACGGCGTGGACCGGCGCGCTGATCGCCACCATCGCCATATTCGTTCCGTCGTTCCTGTTGGTGATCGGGACGCTGCCGTTCTGGGACGGCCTGCGCCGGGTCGGAAGCGTCCGCCGGGCGCTCGCCGGGGTGAACGCCGCGGTGGTCGGGCTGCTGCTCGCCGCGCTTTACGATCCGGTCATCACCAGCGCGGTTGCGAACAATGCCGATGTCGCGGCGGCGCTGGTGTTGTTTTTGCTCATCGCCGTCTGGAAGGTGCCGCCGTGGCTGGTGGTGGCCGGCGCGGCGGTCTACGGCGCCGGGCTCGGCCTTGTACTCTGATTCACAGCGCCAGATCGGCGTCGATCAGCACGAAGGCGATCCGGCACGGCTCGTCGTAGCGGTTGGCCCACGCGTGGTTGGTGCCCCGCTGAACCACCACGTCGCCGGCCTGCACGGTCATGTCCTCATCGTCCAACAGCAGATCGACCTTTCCCGACATGATCACCGCATAGTCGATGCTGTCGGTCCTGTGCATGGCGGGATGACGCGCATCGGCCGGGGTCGTGGCGCCCTTGCCGGCGAGAAGCTCCGTCTCGGCATCGATGTCCGCATCGGGGCCGCTCTCCGGCGGGAACTCGACGATGCGAAACACCGAGCCGCCGGCCGGCGGCGGGATCGGCATTTTTTCTCCCGCCGTCTCCCGACCGCCGGAATTGTCCGCCGGCGTCCGGTCCGTAGCCCAAAGTTCGGCGAGCCGGATTCCACCTTTTTCGGCGACATTGACCGGCGGCGCGCCGTCGGAGATTGCGATTGCCCGTCCACCTGAATCGTGGCCGGTGACGATCCGGCGAATGTCCATCGTCATGTCCCGTCCCCCCTGTTCGCTGCGTAGAGCCGGTTGAGTTCCGGGTGCGGAATGGCGCCGTCGAGGAAGCCGAAGGTCCCGTCGTCCCTGAGTTCGGTCAGCACCCGGCGCAGGTAGCCGAAAGCCCCGCGGGTGAGGCCGCCCGCGACCGATATGCGGGCGACGCCGAGGGCCGCCAGACCGGCCACATCGAGACCGCCCGCGCCGGCCGGCACGTTGAGCGGCCCGTCGATGGCCCTGGCGAGTCCGCCGATGGCGTCCGCCTCCATCGCCCCGATCACATAGGCGCAGTCGGCCCCGGCGGCGAGATAGGCGTTGGCGCGCTCGACGGCAATGTCGAATTTCTCGCCGGGCTCCCGGATATTGCCGAAATAGATATCGGTCCGCGCGTTGATCACCATGGGGATTCCGCTCTCGTCGGCGGCCGCCCGGGCGGCGGCAATCCGGTCCACCGCCAGGCTCTTCTCCAGAATTTCGCCCGAATGTTCGATGCCGTCCTCCAGATTGAGCCCAACCGCGCCGGCTTCGGCGGTCAGCCTCACGGTGTCGGCAACAATTTCGGGCGCCTCGCCGTAGCCGGTTTCCATATCCGCGGTAACCGGGATATGGACCGCCGAGGCGCAGGCCGCGACGGCGTTCAGCATGTCGTCGCGGGAAATCACCTCCCCGTCCGGCAGGCCGTGGGCCCAGGCGACCCCGGCGCTGGTGGTGGCGATGGCCTCGAACCCGGCCTCGGCCGCCAGCACCGACGTCCCCGCATCCCAGATGTTGGGCAGCACCAGCGGCCCATCGCCGCCGTGCCGGGCCCGCAGCGCCTCGGCCTTGGATACCTGATCCCTCATATCGTCCTCCTTGGATTGCACCCGAGCTTAGCCCCGGAACGATGGTGCGGAAAAGCTCGGGAATCGCGTTGCGGGCGAATCGTGCTATAGGCGGCGTATGAAGGAAACCGAGCTTTATCCGCCCATCAAGGCGTTTCTCGAGGCCCAGGGCTACGAGGTCAAGGCCGAGGTCGGCGATTGCGACGTGCTGGCGGTGCGGGACGGCGAAGAGCCGGTGGTGGTCGAGCTCAAGACCGGATTCACCCTGCCGCTGGTGTTCCAGGGCATCCGCCGCCAGACCGTCTCGGAGACCGTCTACCTCGCCGTTCCCGCCCAAACCGAGAGCGGCAAGTCGGTCTGGCGGGGGCGCTACCGGGACATCAAGAAGCTCTGCCGGATGCTGGGGCTCGGGTTGCTGACCGTGGCGTTCAGGAAGCCCGGCGCCGTGGTCGACGTGCACCTGGATCCCGCCCCTTACGCCCCGAGGAAATTCAAGCCCCGTCAATCCCGGCTGCTTAAGGAACATGCGCGGCGCGCCGGCGATCCCAATTCGGGCGGCAGCACCCGCACGCCCATCATCACCGCCTACCCGTGACGAATGGGCGCGTCCTCCCTATGATGTCGGCGCAATTGACGAGACTGGATCGCGAAATGGCCGAAACCATCGATTCCCAACTTCAGGAATACCGGGACAGCATCGACAACATCAATGCGGCGCTGATTTATCTGCTGTCCGAGCGGTTCAAGGTCACCAAGAAAGTGGGCGCGTTGAAGGCGGAGCGGAATTATCCGGCCGCCGACAAGGCGCGCGAGGCGGAGCAGATTGCGCGGCTCCGCGATCTCGCCGAGGCGGCCAATCTGGACCCCGACTTCACGGAGAGAATTCTCGAATTCATCATCGCCGAAGTGATCCGCGACCACGAAAAGATCAAGAGTGGCGGCTAACGGCGCAGGTACCGAAGCGCCGGAGAAGAAGCCGGGGTTCCAGATCGGGCCATGGGGCTGCGCCCTCATGGGAGCCGGCCTGTTCGTACTGGCGCTCAGTATCGTGGCCGGTCTCGCCGCAATCCATTTTTGGCTCAATGACGACAGATCACAGGCCGAGATTTCCGCCGACGCGACGGCGGTGATCGAGAGTGGGGCCACTCCCGGCGAACGGCATGACGCTTATGTTACCCGGGCGGAGATACGCGAAAAGAGTGGTGATTATGAGGGAGCCGTCGACGATTTGACGGAAGCCATCAGAATTGATCCGAACATAGCGGCGACCCATGCCGCGCGCGGGATGAACTATCTGTCACTGAACGAATGGAAAAAAGCCCTTGCCGATTCCGACAAGGCTCTCAGCCTGGGAGATCGAGACCTCGTCGGATCAATTTCCTTTGTGCGGGCGGCGGCACTAATGGCTCTGCGCAGAAATGAGGAGGCGCTTGCCGCCACGGCCCGAGTTCCTCAAGGCGATCCAAGTTATTTAGAGGCCAGATATATCCGGGGTTCAGCCTTCAATTCCATGGGCGATCGCAGGAGGGCGCTTCGGGAGTTCAACCTGATCCTGACAAACAATCCTGCCTACAGAGCTGTCTGGCTTGCCCGAGGGGAAGTCCTTCTGGCACTCGATCGCGCCGAGGATGCGCTCTTCGATTTCGATATGGCTTTACGGCTCAGCCCTTCGAAGAGTGCCGCCAAGATCCATCGATTGCGCGGAGATGCTCTGGTTATTTTGAGTCGCACCGGGGAGGCGCACGAAGCCTATCGCCGGGCCCAAGAGGCCGAAAGTCAGGCCACACAATGATTAGCGAGAGCGTTGGCTCTCGACGATTTCGATGGTGTGGGTGATCTCGGCGGTGGCGCCCATCATGATGGTCGCCGAGCAATATTTGCCGGCCGACAGATGGACCGCCCGCTCGACCTTGTCCGGGTTCAATCCCTTGCCGGTGATGATGTATTTGACGCCGATCCTGGTGAACACCTTGGGAATCTCCTCGGATCGTTCTCCGGATAGTTCGATCACCACGTCTTCCACCGGCTCCCGGCCCTTCTGAAGAATTTCGACGACGTCGAATGCCGTGCATCCGCCCATGCCGAGCAGCAGCATCTCCATGGGGCGCACCCCGAGGTCGCGCCCGCCGGCGTCCGGCGCGCCATCCATCACCACCGAATGGCCGGAGCCGCTCTCGCCCAGGAACGTCCGCCGTTCCACCCATTTGACCCGCGCCTCCATCACGCCACCTCGGCCTTCTTCGCGCGCCGCCTGCGTTCGTGGGGGTCGAGATGGCGTTTGCGGAGCCGGACGCTTTCGGGCGTCACTTCGACCAGTTCGTCGTCGCCGATATAGGCGATGGCCTTGTCGAGGGTCATCTCGATGGGCTTGGTGAGATCCACCGCGTCGTCCTTGCCGGCGGCGCGGATGTTGGTGAGCTGCTTGGCCTTCAGAGGGTTCACCTCGAGATCGCCGCCCCGGCTGTGTTCGCCGATGATCATGCCGCCATAGACTTTCTCGCCCGCGCCGATGAACATGGGCCCGCGCTCCTCCAGGTTCCAGAGGGCGTAGGCCACCGCCTTTCCGTTTTCCAGGGAGACCAGCACGCCGTTGCGCCGCGCGTCGATGGCGCCCTTGTAGCGGGCGTAGCCGGAAAACACCCGGTTGAGGACACCGGTGCCCCGCGTATCGGTCATGAACTCGCCGTGGTAGCCGATCAGCGCCCGCGACGGCGCGATGAACACGAGGCGCTGCTTGCCCCGCTCGCCGGTCTTCATCTCCACCAACTCGGCCCTGCGCCTGCCCAGCTTCTCGACCACCGGGCCGGAGAACTCCTCATCCACGTCGACGGTCACTTCCTCGACCGGTTCCATGCGGTTGCCGTTTTCGTCCTCCTGGTAGACGACCCGGGGCCGCGAGATGGATAGCTCGAACCCTTCCCGGCGCATGGTCTCGATCAGGACCGCCAGCTGCAATTCCCCCCGGCCCGCGACTTCAAACGTATTTTCGTCCCCGGTCCGGGTCACCCGGATCGCAACGTTGCCCTCGGCCTCGGCCCGCAGCCGGTCCCCGATGACCCGCGAGGTGACCTTGTCGCCCTCGGTGCCGGCAAGGGGTGAATCGTTGTTGGCGAACGTCATGGCCAATGTCGGCGGATCGATGGGCCGCGCTTCGAGGGCGTCTTCGACCTCGGCCGCGCAAAGCGTGTCCGCGACGGTCGCCTTTTGAAATCCGGCGAGCGCCACGATGTCTCCGGCCTCGGCGCTTTCCACCGGCGCGCGCTCCAGGCCCCGGAACGCCAGCAGTTTGGTCAGCCGGGTTTCCTCCAATACGTCGCCGGTCCGGCTCAGCGCCTTGACGGTCATGTTGGTGGCGACCCGGCCCGAGGCGATTTTCCCGGTCAGCACCCGCCCCAGGTACGGGTCCGCTTCGAGGGTGGTGGCGAGCATGGCGAAAGGACCGTCCGGCTCGGCGCTCGGCGGCGGCACATGGTCGCGGATCACCTCGAACAACGGCGTCAGGCTGTCCCGCGGGCCGTCCGGTTCGCCGGCGGCCCAGCCTTCCTTGGCCGAGGCGTACATCACCGGAAAATCCAGCTGGTCTTCGTCCGCGTCCAGCCCGGCGAACAGGTCGAAGACCTCGTCCAGAACCGTGTCCGCCCGCTGGTCCGGGCGGTCCACCTTGTTGATCACGACGATGGGGCGAAGGCCCAGATCGAGCGCCTTGCCGGTGACGAACTTGGTCTGGGGCATGGGGCCCTCGGCCGCGTCGACGAGCAGCAGGACGCCGTCGACCATGGAGAGAATGCGCTCCACCTCGCCGCCGAAATCGGCATGGCCCGGCGTGTCGACGATGTTGAACCGGGTACCGCCGTATTCCACCGACGTGCACTTGGCGAGAATGGTGATGCCCCGCTCGCGCTCGAGATCGCCCGAGTCCATGGCGCGCTCCGCCACCTGCTGGTTGTCGCGGACGGCGCCGGTCTGGCGCAACAGGCCGTCCACCAGCGTGGTCTTGCCGTGGTCGACGTGGGCGATGATGGCGAAGTTCCGTAAATCCATGGCGCGGGGGATAGCCCATGGGCGGGGCGGTAGCAAGCGCCGGCGCTCTACGAGAAGGCTATTTCGATGCAGGGAGATTAGCCTCCCGGAATTCGAGAAACGCCGCTGCTTGATCGGTCGGCGCGGTGCGCCCGGCCACCTGGCCGCAGGTCCGCTTGGAGAATTTCCAGCTCGTGTTGTTGAGTTCGAACCCGCAGGTGGCGATCCGCATGCCGTGCGGCGTCTTCAGACAAACCTGACCGCCGACCGGCACGTCCTGTCCCTTGTACCGGCACGAGCATTGCGGCCCCGCCTCGGCGGGAGCGCCAAGGGCAACCCCCAGTCCGATTGCCGTGAGTGCCGCCAGACTCCGCATGAACGAATTTTAGCGGAACTGCGCGCGGAACCCAAATTCCGGGCTGATTGCGTTATACTTGTCCCATCAATTCCACTGGAGAGAAAATTCATGAAATACGTGCTTATCGGAACATTGGGCGCCCAATGGGCGGCTAAACAACAAGAGCGCACCGATGCCGCAAAGGCGAAGCTCGCCGAACTCGGGATTACGCTTGAATCGGTCTACTACGTTCAAGGAGCGTTCGACTTCGTCGATGTCGTCGATGCGCCGTCTTCGGAGGCGATGCTCGCCTTCTCGGTATGGTACTCGTCGCAGGGCTACGGCAAATTTGACACTCATCCGGCTTTCAGTCCCGACGAACTGGGCGCCGCGGTGGCCAAAGCCTAGGCCGCCTCGAGGGCGGCGCGCAGTTTTCCCAGCGCCTCCTCGAACCCCGGATCGCCGTAGGGGACGGGCGCGTGAGGCTCCCGCTCCCCCGGGCCCCAGACCGGATCGGGCCAGACGGGATCGCTTCTGCCGCGGCCGATCACGTGGACGTGGAGCTGGGGCACATGGTGGCCGAGCGCGCCGACATTTATCTTGTCGGGGCTGAAGGCCGCCTTGATGGCCCGGGAGGCTCGGACGGTCTCGCTCATGAGCGTCGCCTGGTCACCGTCGGTCAACTCGTAAATCTCCGTTACGTTCGGAACCCGGGGAACCAGGATTACCCAGGGAAAACGGGAATCATCGACGAACAGAACCGTCGACAACGCCCAATCGGCGGCGACCGGCCGCCGGGCGAGACGTTCGTCGAGAATGAACTCGGTCATGCCGGGCACTTCCTTATTTGCCGATCTATTTGCCGAACAGGCCCTTGACGGCTCCGCCGATACCCTCGGTGACGCCCTTAACGGAATCGCCGGCGCCTTCACCCACGGCCCCTGCGCCTTCCACAACGCCCTTCACCGCGCCGGTGGCCAGTTTGCCGGCGTTCCTGAGCATGTTGGTCACATTGCCCATGAGGTCGGGCAGCATGCCGTCGATGACCTTCGACTGAATTTCCGGGATCAGTTTGGCGGCGATTTTTTCGGGCGCCAGTCCGCCCTCGCTCTTGCCGATGTCGTCGAGGGCGATGGAGAACGGCTTGACGGCCAGATCCAGTTTCATCCCTTCGTGGGCGACGGCGCGGACCTTCACGTCGTTCATGCGGAACCTCTCGATGATCAGTTTGGGGCCTTCCCTGCCGCTATCGCCGGCGGAACCGCCGCCTTGCTCCTTGACGAATGCGTCGACGTTGTTCCGGATGGCGATCAGGTTCGAGGAATTCAGCGATTCCCTGACGCTCTCGCCGATTTTCAGCGGGTTGACGTCGAGCGTCCTGATCTCGGCGATCACATCCGGAGCGTTGATCAGGATTTCATTGATGACGACGGTATCCTTGCCCACGGTCGATGTATCGAGTTTGACCGCGATCTCATCGAGCTTGAAAGCATGGGGCGTGGTAAATCCCGAGGGGTTGCTGATCAACAGGCCGGAGAGCGCGGCTTCACCGGAAGCGATGGAGAGATCGGCCTTGTCCAGTTTGACCTCGGCCTTGGTCAGCTTCGGCCCCATCTCCTCGACTGCCGCCTTGATGACGTCCCCCGAATAGAAGAACGCCACGATAACCGCAACGACGACAACGGCGACAATGCCGCCGACGGCATACCCGACAACCTTCACAATGGATTCTCCCGAATAATCTCCGGCCGCACCGGAACCCTATCCCCCTGACGGGGGCGAGGAAACCCACCAAAACTCCGCCTCATCCGCACGTCGTCATCACCGGGCTTGACCCACTGGTGTCCGGTTTAACTTTCACGTCCATTGGATTGCCATTTGGTTTGAGTTTCCGGGCGGCGGTGTTTTGGGTTCGAGGAGGCGGTCGATGCGCTTTCGATGCA
>JAJECC010000151.1 GCA_022822205.1 Rhodospirillales bacterium
CCACGCACCAAAACACGTCGCGCCGCTTCGGCCCCCATTCGGGGGGGGCACCGGGAACGCTTTCCCCATGGTTCGCAAACCCGTGTGCCGCGGCGCGGCCCTTGGGCCTCGCCGCCGCTTTGGTGCTGGTGTTCATGATGCTGTTCACCACCTTCACCGTCACGTCCCGGCAGTTCTTCGACTTCCCGATCCTCGGCGTGGTCGACGTGATGGAATTGTCCCTGGTGGCGATGATCTTCGTCGCCATGCCCGGTGTTTTTTTGAGAGACGAGAACGTGACCGTGGACGTGATTGATCAGGTGATCTCCCGGAAGGCCCGCGTGGCGCTTCGGTTCTTCGGTTTGATCGCCACCCTCGGGTTTCTCATCGTGATGATGATCGAGATGATCGAGCCGGCCCTCGACAAGCTGGAGTTCGCCGAGGTTACGATGACTCTCAGCATCAACCGGTTTACCCATTGGGTTCCGATTATCGTTGGATTTGTCCTCTCGATTATCAGCACCGTCTGGGTGATCGTGCATTACTGGCGAACCGGGGTGCCGACGGATTCGACCCTCGACGGACCCCGGGAGGATTCGGCGCTGTGAGTACACAGGTCATTGGGCTGATCGCCATGGCCGGGCTGTTCGGCCTGATACTGCTGCGCGTACCGGTGGCCATCGCAATGGGGCTTACCGGACTGTTGGGATACGCCGCTATCGACGGCTGGGAAACGGCGCTGATCACCGCCGGGTCGACCCCCTACGATCTCACGGACAAATATGCGCTCACCGTCGTGCCGCTGTTTGTGCTGATGGGCGTCGTCGCCTCCAAGGCCGGTATGTCGAAGGAGCTGTATCGAGCGGCGAACGCGCTGTTCTGCGGGTTCCGCGGCGCCCTGGCGATGGGCACCATCGGGGCATGCGCGGGCTTCGGCGCCATCTGCGGCTCCTCGCTGGCCACCGCCGCCACCATGACCCGGGTCGCCGTCCCGGAGATGCGGCGGTTCGGCTATGACGAACGAATGGCGACGGGGGTCGTGGCGTCCGGGGGCATCCTGGGCGTCCTGATCCCGCCGTCGGTCGTCCTGGTGATCTACGCCATCATCGCCGAGGAGGGCGTGCCGCAACTCTTCGCTGCCGCCCTGCTTCCGGGGCTCGCCGGGGCCGCCCTGCATATCGTGGTGATCGCCGCGGTGGCGTTCGTACAGCCGAACCGCATGCCCAAGAGCGCCTGGATGAGCTTTAGGGAACGCCTGGGCGAGTTCGGCGGGCTTTGGAAGATGGCCATCCTCTTCACCATCGCCGTCGGCGGCATCTACTCCGGATTCATGACGCCCACCGAAGCCGCCGCCGTCGCCGCGTTCGTCGCCATCATCATCGCCTTCGCCACCCGGACAATGAACTGGCGCGGACTGCTGGACAGTTTGCTGGAGACCGCGTGGACCACCGGCATGTTGTTCGTCATCGTCATCGGCGCGTTTCTATTCTCTTATTTCATGGCGCTGACCCAGCTGCCCAACGCGATCACCGAGTATGTGGGCGCCCTTGGCGTCCAGCCCTGGGTGGTGATCCTGATGCTGGTGGCGTTTTACGTGGCGCTCGGCTTCTTCCTCGACGCCATCAGCATGATCCTGATCACGGTGCCCGTGTTCCTGCCGCTCGCCGAAGCGGTCGGCTATAGCGGCATCTGGTTCGGCATCCTGGTCCTGGTCGCCGTCGAGGTGGGGATGATCACCCCGCCGGTCGGCCTCAATATCTTCGTCATTCGCGCCCAGATGCCGGATATTGCATTGGGCGACGTCTATCGCGGCATCGTTCCATTCCTCGCCGCGCATTTTGGACTGATCGCCATTCTCCTGCTGCTCCCGCAGATCGCCCTGTGGCTGCCGGCAAAACTGTATTAGCCAGGCCCCAGCGCCTTCCCCAAGGGATCGTCCGCCATGAAGCTTTCGTTGTTCTGCAGCTGCCGGTATCTGGGCCCGTCGGAAGGGAAGGGCTGGCCGGTTCCGGCGGACGACTACTCGCCGGAGGCCGCCGAGTATTCCTACGAAACCGCCCTCTCGCAGGCCGAGATGGTCGACCAGCTCGGCTGGGACTGGGTATCGGTGGCGGAGCACCACTATGCGCCCTTTTCCATCGCCCCGAATCCCATGGTCCTGGCCGGCGCGGTGACCCAACGGGTCAAGCGGGCCAAGGTCGCCTTGCTCGGGCCCGACCTCCCCATCCTCAATCCGGTCAGGGTCGCCGAGGAATTCGCCATGCTGGATACTCTGTCGAACGGCCGGGTGATCGCCGGGCTGATGCGCGGCACGCCGAATGAATATGTGACCTACAACATCAATCCCGATGAATCCCGGGGCCGGTTCCAGGAAGGCCTCGAACTGATCAAGATGGCGTGGACGGAGAAACAGCCGTTCGGCTGGCAGGGCCGGTACTTCCAATACCGGACCATCTCCATCTGGCCGCGGCCGGTCCAGGACCCGCATCCGCCCATGTACATGTCGGGCTCGAGCCCCGAAAGCGCGGCGTTCGCCGCCAGGAACCGGGTGAGCCTGGGGTTCGCGGTCACGACCGTGCAGGCGGCAAGCAAGTCCGCGGCCTACTACCGCGAACAGTGCGCGGAAGCGGGCTGGGAACCGACGCCGGACGACGTGCTGTACCGGATGACGTTTCATGTTTCGGACACCGACGAACAGGCCGAACAGGATTTGCGCGATGCGGGCGCCACCCGTTTCCGGGGCATCTCCGTCCTCAATCAGGACCTGATGGCCTCGCTTCGCAAGACAGGATATTTCTCCGGCCCCGAGCACAGGCCGTCGGAGAACAAGGTGGCCCGGACCGGTCTCCGGGAACGGATCGACAGCGGCCAGATTCTGATCGGCGGTCCGGAGACGGTCATCGAGCAGGTCCGGCGGGTGAAGGAGGACCTCGGGGCCGGCATTCTCGACCTGACGGCGGCCATTCAGATCGGCGGCAAAACCACCAAGTCCATCGAACTGATGAGCGAGAAGGTCCTGCCGGAAATCCGCGGCTGGTGACGGAGGCCAGGCCTATGAACGAGATGTTGACCCCGACCGGCCCCGAAGCCGGTTTCACCGAGAAGTTCGTCGAGGCCGACGGCTTCGACATACGCTATCGGGAAGCGGGCGAAGGCCCCGCCGTCGTCGCCCTGCACGGCGGCGGCGGGTCGCGGATTTCGGGCGCCCACGCGCTGCTGTCGGAGAATTTCCGGGTGCTCGCCGTCGAGGCGCCGGGCTTCGGCAATTCGGCCGAGAACACGCGCCATCGAACCATGTTCGACATGGCCGACACGCTGCACGCCGCGATTGCCGCGCTCGGCATTCCTGCGTTCTCGATCATCGGCAATTCCTTCGGCGGCCGGCTGGCGCTGTGCATGGCGGCGCGGAGCCCCGACCCCATCGAGGCGCTGGTGCTGGTGGGGCCGGCGGCCATCCGGGAAGGGGGCGCGGTATTCGAGCAGAATCTTCGTAGTATTCTCGGGGTGGGGCCGGCGGCCATTCGGGAGGGGCGCGCGGTGCCGGGCCACGCCGACGGGTCCCATGAGAACACGGAAGCGTTGATGTACGCCCATCCGGAGAGCATGCCGCCCTTCCCCCGGCCCGATCCGGAGATCGCCAGGAAGCAGGCGGTACTGGTCGAACGGCTGCACGGTCCCGACCGGGACGGGGAACTGGAAGCGCGGATGCGCGGGATCGACACCCCGACCCTGGTTCTGCTCGGCACCGAGGACAAGCTTATCCCGCCCCGCATCGGCCGGCTGTACCGGGAGATCATGCCCAATTGTCATGTGGTGATGATCTACGATGCCGCCCATGCCATGGACGCGGAGCGGCCGGAGGCCGTGGCCTCCGTCGCCGGCGACTTCATCGCCCGGCGGGACGAATTCCTGATCAAGCGCACCGACGGCGCCATTCACCCCTAATCAATTTAGTCGTAACTCAGCGCCGGGTACCAGTCGGCACCCCTGCCCTCGGGGGTCATGTCGAACACCGCCCAGAGCGGCCAGATCAGATCTGCGTGGCGATTGTGCAATCCGTCGTCAGGCGGGGTCAGGAACAGTTCCGAGCCCCAGGTGTGGCGAACCTCGGCGCCCGAGCGATGAAACACATTGATCATCGGCCACTGTCCCTCGTCGTTTTCGGCGAAGTAGTCGGCATTGTAGGTGTTGCCTTCCGAAGACAGCAGCGGAAGGTTCGACCAGCCGCGGGATTTGGCGAATGCTTCGATCTTGGCGATAGGGGCCTTGGCAACGATCGCGAAATTGACCCGCTGGCGGACGTGGGGGATCTGACCGTTCATCCCGTCGAGCATGGCCGTGCACATAGGGCACGGCACCTCCCAATCGGGTCCGTACATGAACGAATAGATTACCAGGCTTTCCTTGCCATCCTCGAAAAGCGCGGATAGGCGGACCCGCCCGGAGGAGGATGTGAACTCGTAATCCTCGGCCACGCCGCCCGGCGGCAAAGCGCGCCGCATGGCGGCCACGGCTTCGATCTGTTTGCGGAGGCCGATCTCGGCCTTGAGGAGTTCGTCCCGCGCCACGCGGTAGCCGCCATCCTCGTTCGGAAACGTGTTGTCGTGAAACTGTCCCATGGCCGCGGTCGGGAGGGAGAATATCCCCGTCACAAGAAATTGAGACAGCCGCCCTATTGGGCGGTCTGCATGGCTTTCCGCAGCCGCCCTATTGGGCGGTCTGCATGGCTTTCCGCAGCCGCCCTACTGGGCGGTCTGCATGGCTTCCCGCAGCCGCCCTACTGGGCGGTCTGCATGGGCTCGGTCTCGACACCGGCGTCGGTGAAGACCTTTTCCAGTTCCCCGGTCTCGTACATTTCCCGGACGATGTCGCAGCCGCCGACGAACTCACCCTTCACATAAAGCTGGGGGATGGTCGGCCAGCTGGAGAACTCCTTGATGCCGTCCCGCACCCCCGGGTCGGTCAGCACGTCGACGCCCTTGAACTTGACGCCCATCAGGGTCAGTGCCTGGACCACGGCGGCCGAAAAGCCGCACTGGGGAAACATGGGAGTCCCCTTCATGAACAGGACAACGGGATTGTCGTCGATCTCCTGCTGGATCTGCTGGTAGACGGGATGTTCGTTCATTTCGGAAAATTCCCCTCGGTTCGGGTGACTGGCGGGCGGTTACTCGGGAACGTTGGTCTGCAGCGCCAGGGCGTGGAGATCGGTCCCCATCTTTCCCTGGAGCGCCTGATAGACCCGTTGATGCTGCTGAACCCGGCTCATGCCTTCGAATTCCCTGGAGATCACCAGCGCCGCATAGTGGTCGCCGTCTCCCCGCAGGTCTTCGATCTGCACCTGGGCATCGGGGATGCTTTCCTTGATCATCCGCTCGATTTCACCGATGTCCATCGCCATGGCCGGTTCCTCAACATCCATCCCCGGGGATACCGCCCACGGGCTGATCCTGTTTTAGACCATTTGGCTGACCAAGTGGTCCACAATCTCACTGTGGGATTTAGGCCGGGTTTCAGCCGATTGCAAGAATATTGCGGGGTCTATGACCCGGCCATGTAGCCGGGCAGCCAGCTTTCATGGATGCGGCGCAGGTCGTCGAGGGCGACCGGCGCCCCGTCCACCGTGACCGCATCACCGCCCGAATTGCCGATTTCCGCCGCCGTCACGCCCGCCGATTCGGCCGCCGAAAGCACCGCTTCGGCGTCGCCGGCGGCGATCAGATAGCGCGCCTGATCCTCGCCGAACAGCCAGGCGTGCGCCGCCACACCGTCCGGCACGCCGATCGACACGCCCGTATTTCCGGCAAGCGCCATCTCGGCCGCGGCGACCAGGAGGCCGCCGTCGGAAAGGTCGTGGCACGCCGCGACCTTCCCCTCCGCGATGAGCCGCCGCACCAGATCGCCGTTGCGCCGCTCGGCTGCAAGATCGACGGGCGGCGGCGCGCCCTCTTCGCGGTTCAGGAGTTCCCGGAGATAGAGGCTCTGCCCGAGATGCCCGGACGTCCCGCCGATCAGAACCAGGGACAGGCCCTCGTCCCGGACCGCGATGCCCGCGGACCCGTCGTACCGGTCGAGGAGACCCACGGCGCCGATGGCCGGGGTCGGCAATATGGCGGTGCCGGCGGTTTCGTTGTAGAGCGAGACGTTGCCCGACACGACGGGGAAGTCCAGAGCCTCGCACGCCCGGCGGATGCCGTTCACGCAGCCGACGAACTGACCCATGATGTCCGGCTTCTCCGGATTGCCGAAATTCATGTTGTCGGTGACCGCCAGCGGCGTCGCGCCAACCGCCGTAAGGTTGCGCCAGGCCTCGGCAACCGCCTGCTTGGCGCCCTCCTCCGGGTCGGCGAGGCAATAGCGCGGCGTCACGTCGGTGGTGATGGCGAGCGCCTTCCCGGTCACCGCGCCGTTCGCCCCCTGAATGCGCACCACCGCGGCATCGCCGCCCGGGCGCTGCACCGTATCGCCCATGATCAGGTGATCGTACTGCTCCCAGATCCAGCGGCGCGAGGCGAGATCGGGACATCCCATCAGGGTCTTCAGGGCGTCCGGCGGCGCAATTTCGGGCACCTCGTCCGCGGCGAGAATCGGCTGCTTCGGGGCCGGCACCCACGGCCGGTCATATTCGGGAGACGCCAGGGCCAGCGGGTCGATGGGCAGATCCGCGGCGATTTCGCCGTGATGGCGCACCACCATCCGGCCCGTATCGGTCAGATGCCCGACCACGGCGAAATCGAGCTCCCACTTCTCCATGATCGCGCGCGCGCGCTCCTCGGAGCCCGGCTTCAGGACCATCAGCATCCGCTCCTGGCTTTCGGACAGCAGGAACTCGTAGGCGGTCATGCCGTCCTCGCGGGCCGGCACCTGATCGAGGTCGAGCTCCACCCCGACGCCGCCCTTGGACGCCATCTCGAAGGACGACGAGGTGAGCCCCGCCGCCCCCATGTCCTGGATGGCGACGATGGCGCCGGTGGCCATCAGTTCGAGGCACGCCTCGATGAGCAGTTTCTCGGTGAACGGATCGCCGACCTGCACCGTCGGCCGTTTTTCCTCGGAGTCCTCGTTGAACTCGGCGGAGGCCATGGTGGCGCCGTGTATCCCGTCGCGGCCGGTCTTGGAGCCCACATAGACCACCGGGTTCCCGGTGCCGGTGGCGGCGGAATAGAAAATCCCGTCGGCTTCGGCGATGCCGACGGTCATGGCGTTGACCAGGATGTTGCCGTCATAGCGGGTGTGGAAGTTGGTCTCCCCGCCCACCGTCGGCACGCCGACGCAGTTGCCGTAGCCGCCGATCCCCGCCACCACGCCGGCCACCAGATGCCGGGTCCTGGGGTGCCGGGGATCGCCGAAACGGAGCGCGTTCATGTTGGCGACCGGCCGCGCGCCCATGGTGAACACGTCCCGCAGGATGCCGCCGACCCCGGTCGCCGCGCCCTGATAGGGTTCGATGAACGAGGGGTGGTTGTGGCTCTCCATCTTGAAGATGGCGGCGAGACCGTCGCCGATGTCCACCACGCCCGCGTTCTCGCCCGGTCCGCAGATGACCCGCGGCCCGTCGGTGGGGAGGGTCTTCAGCCACTTCTTGGAGGATTTGTACGAGCAGTGCTCGGACCACATGACGCTGAAGACGCCGAGCTCGGTGAGGTTGGGCGCCCGGCCCAAAATCTCCAGAATCTTGTCGTACTCCTCGCTTGTCAGCCCGTGCCCGGCGATGATGTCGGGGGTCACGTGGTTTTCCTGGGCGTCCATCTAGGCGGCGTCCCCGACGCCCGCCGCCATGCCGTCGAACAGGGGCTTGCCGCCGAGCCCGCCCAATAGCGGGTGCACGGCGTCTTCCGGGTGGGGCATCATGCCCAGCACATTGAGCCGCTCGTTGTAGATGCCGGCGATGTTGCGCTGGGAGCCGTTGGGATTGGCGGCCTCGGTCGGCGCGCCGGTCTCGTCGCAGTAGCGGACGGCGACCCGTCCCTCGCCTTCCAGCGCGTCCAGTGTCCCGGCATCGGCGAAGTAGTTGCCGTCGTGATGGGCGACGGGGCAGCGCAGCACGTCGCCCGCCCGGAACCCGCCGGTAAAGGCGGTGTCGGCGCGCTCCACCTTCAGGTGAACGTCCCTGCAGACGAACCTGAGGTCGGCGTTGCGCATCAGGGCGCCGGGCAGCAGCCCGGTCTCGGTAAGGATTTGGAACCCGTTGCACACCCCCAGCACATGGACGCCCGCATCGGCCCGCGCCTTGACCTCCCGCAGGATCGGCGAGTTGGCCGCCATGGCGCCGGCGCGCAGATAGTCGCCGTAGGAAAAGCCGCCCGGCAGGACGATCAGATCCGCCTTGGGAAGGTCGGTATCCCGGTGCCAGACCATGACCGGGTCCTCGCCGAAGCTCCCGCCGAGCGCCAGGCGCATGTCGCGTTCACGATTGGAGCCGGGGAAGACGATGACGGCGGTGCGCATAGACGTTTTCGTCGTTTCCTGTGCTGCTAAGCGTGCTGCAGCAATCGACAACGACCGTCGGTCATCATCTATTCAGCCGCGCCAACTGTCGTCTGGATTTCGACGTTCACCAGATGGTAGCCCTTGTCACGAATATCGGCCAGAGCTTCGGCTTCTGAAAATCCGATTCTCGGTTGGCCAGTGGCCGGAAATTTCTTGAAGAAATTCCACTCACCGCCATTTGGCTCTTCCGGCAGGCCCTTTTTCTCTTCTCCGGCCAAAACGACATACAATGATGACGTCTTAGATGAACGGAATACAAAAAAGACTTTGCCTACGCCAGCCACCTCATATTTTTTTTCGCCCGGTCGCACGTTCGCGGCGCCGATCCAGTCTTCTGGACTGGTCGCTTCGTCGTCCTCATCAAGCGGTTTGCGTTCCTCCATCGCTTTAGCCCATTTCAATCATTAATTTCTTCTCCCAGGAAGCTCATTAAGTATAGCACTCTTTCGGCTCCCGTCGCCTTGCGTGCGGTAACGATGCGCCTTTTTTGGCCGCGCTCGGTATAGACGCAGAAAATTACCTCTTCCCCGAGTAGTCCTAGGACTTTGTAGCGCTCCTCGCTTTCGGAATGTTCCCAATCGTAATCCTCAAGCGTGGCATTCCAAAACAAGCGGTAAACCTCGCGAAAGTCGATGCCGTGTTTTCGAAGATTCTCCCGGCGTTTGGTTTCATCCCATTCAAAGTCCGACTCGTCCATGTTCTCCCGACCCGGGCGGCAACATTTATTGCGCTACTCGATCTCGATGGCGTAGTTTTCGATCACCGTATTGGCGAGGAGCTTTTGGCACATATCCTCGACCCGCGCCTTGGCCGCGCCCGCGTCCGTGTCGGCGAGATCGATCTCGATGTACTTGCCCTGCCGGACGTCGCCGACGCCGTCGAATCCCAACGCTTGGAGCGCGTGGCCGACGGCCTTGCCCTGGGGATCGAGAACGCCGTTCTTCAGCGTCACGTGCACTTTAGCTTTCACTGATGTTCCTTACGGCCCCGATCGTGGGAATTTCCAGGTCCGTGACCCCGCCCTCGGGCAGGATGCCAAGCCGCCGGGCGACTTCCTGGTAGGCCTCCTCGATCCCGTCCAAATCCTCCCGGAAACGGTCGAGGTCGAGCTTCTCGTCCGTGTCCGCGTCCCACAGCCGGCAGGTGTCCGGGCTGATCTCGTCGGCGACCAGGATACGAAGCTGGTCGTGCTCCCACACCCGGCCGAACTCCAGCTTGAAATCGACAAGCCGGATGCCGATACCGACAAACAGCCCATACAGGAAATCGTTGACCCGAAGCGACAGGGCGATGATTTCATCGATCTCCTGGTGGCTGGCCCAGCCGAAGGCGGTGATGTGCTCTTCCAGCACCATGGGATCCTTGAGGTCGTCCGAATTGTAGTAGAACTCGACGATCGACCGGTCGAGCCGGCGGCCTTCCTCGAGCCCGAAGCGGGTGGCCAGGGAACCGGCGACCACGTTTCGCACCACCACCGAAATGGGGATGATCTCCACCTCGCGGATCAATTGTTCCCGCATGTTGAGCCGGCGGATGAAGTGGGTCGGGATGCCGACCTCGGACAGCCGGGTCATCAAATGTTCGGAAATACGGTTGTTGATGACGCCCTTGCCGGTGATCATGCCGGTCTTGGCGCCCGAGTGGACGCTGACATCGTCCTTGAAGTGCTGGACGATGGTGCCGGGCTCCGGGCCTTCGAAGATGTCCTTGCCCTTGCCCTCGAAAATCTGCCTGCGTCTGGCCATGATTTGATTCCGGAATTAGGGGCCGCGATCCGCGCCCCGGATGGTGCCTCTATAGCAGTAGAGCCGCCGCCGTACAATTGGTCCCTAGGGTCTGTACTCAACTGATTGCGTCATGGCCGGGCCCAGACCCGGCCATCCACGTGGATCACCGGGTCAAGCCCACTGGTGTCCGGTTTAAATATGTGGACAGGCTGCACGGTGTTGATTCTACTTGTTTCCAAGCGTTTTGCGACAATTTGGACACAAGAAAGGACCAGCACCGTGCGGCACCAGAATAGCG
>JAJECC010000122.1 GCA_022822205.1 Rhodospirillales bacterium
CGAAGAGCGGGATATCCATGGCGCGGGCGGCATCGTTCATCCGCCGGTCGTAGCTCGCGAGTTCCACGTCCTGGCCCTGATCGGCCAGATACGCGCACGACGCCAGATGCATGGCATCGAGGGTCCGAAGCGGCGCCGGACCGGGAAAGACGTCCAGCGCCCGCGCCAGAACCCTCGGGCTTAGTTCCAGCAGCGCCACCCGTCCAACAAGCCCGTGCGCCGCCTCGCCGTGCGAGTCCGCAAGCCCGCGCGCGTGCAGCGCCGTCCATATCTCGTATTCGATGAGCCGGCTGGACGCCAGGGTTCTCTCCCAAAGAGAAGCAGGGGGCCGGCGATCCTCGGTCAGCAGCCAGGCCAGCGCGACGGACGTGTCGAGATAGATCACCGATCGCGCCGGCTCTTGTCGAGTTCGGACAGGACCTCGTCCAGACTGGCGACCGGGGCGGGCCTGGGCGGCGGTCCCGAACCCGTCAGCGCCGGCGGCGCGAGCACGCCGGTCCGCACCGCTTCGGCGAGGAAGGCATCGGCCAGCACCGGGCTCCGGGTCTCCCTGCGCGGGCCCAACTCGGCCACCACAAGGTCACGGTCGGTCACCAAGATCGTCTCGCCCGACGCCGCGAGCCGCACATACTCGCTCAACCGGTTGTTCAGCGCCTTGATCCCGATCGATCTCATGCACCCAATGTAGCTACCGCGCCCTACTTCGTCAACAGGTGGCCGGGCCAGGGGCTTAAGAACGCCGGGAAAATTGGCGTTTTAATTGTGGAGCCGGGAAGTACAATATGGGATGAGTAGCCGAACGGGATGAACGGCCGCCGGCCGGCGGAGGCGGAGCCCGGGGAATCGGGACCCAACGAACGAATGGACTACGAACGGTTTTTCGCGGAAAAAATAGGCGACCTTCGCACCGAGGGCCGCTATCGCGTGTTCGCCGACCTGGAACGCAAGGCGGGCGGTTTCCCGGGTGCGGTCAATCACCTCGGGACCGGCATCGAAGACGTGACCGTCTGGTGCTCCAACGACTATCTCGGCATGGGCCAGAGCCCGGTCGTGCTGGAAGCCATGCACGCCGCCATCGACAAGTGCGGCGCCGGCGCCGGCGGCACCCGCAACATCGCGGGCACCAACCATTATCATGTGCTGCTGGAACGGGAACTGGCCGGTCTCCACGGCAAGGAAGCGGCGCTGATCTTCACTTCGGGCTACGTGGCCAATCTCACCACGCTCGGCACCATCGGCGCCATGCTGCCCGGCTGCGTGATCCTCTCGGATGCGCTCAACCACAATTCGATGATCGCCGGCATCAAGCACTCGCGCGCCGACAAGCGCATCTTCGCCCACAACGACGCCGCCGATCTGGAGGCCAAGCTGCGAGGCATCCAGCCCGGCCGGCCGAAACTGGTGGCGTTCGAGTCGGTCTATTCCATGGACGGCGATATCGCGCCCATCCGGGACATTCTCGACGTCTGCGGCAAATACGACGCCCTCACCTTCATCGACGAGGTTCATGCGGTCGGCATGTACGGCGAAGGCGGCGGCGGCGTCGCCGAGCGCGACGGCCTGATGGACCGGATCGACATCATCCAGGGTACGCTCGCCAAGGCCTTCGGCGTCGTCGGCGGCTACATCGCCGGTTCCGCCGCCATGTGCGATTTCGTCCGTTCCTACGGCGACGGGTTCATTTTCTCGACCGCCATTCCGCCGGGCGTCGCCGCCGGCGCCCTCGCCAGCGTGCGGCACGTGAGGGCGCACAACGATCTCCGGGAACGCCACCAGGAGCGGGCCGCCACCCTCAAAGCCAGGCTGACCGCGGCCGGAATCCCGGTGATGCCGTCGGTCAGCCACATCGTGCCGGTCATGGTGGGCGATCCGGTGCTGTGCAAGCAGGCCGGCGATGCCCTGATGGAGCGCCACGGCATCTATGCCCAGCCGATCAACTATCCGACCGTTCCGCGCGGTACCGAGCGGCTGCGGTTCACGCCGACGCCGCTCCACACCGATGCCCATATGGACGCGCTGGTCGCGGCGCTGAAGGACGTTTGGGGCCGGCTCGGCATAAAGGCCGCGGCCTGATCGGGCCGTTCATTCCTGTCGCGGGAACGCCGTGTGCTAGTCTCCGGCGTATCCGGGTCCCGTAGAAGCACCGCGCCGCCGTGTATGCCGACAACACCCTGACGCCGAAAGAAGCCGTCCGCCTGTGCGCTCTCGGCATTCTCTCCGATGGCCCGAAGGCCTATGGCGATCTGGCGAGCGAGATCCGGTATTTCGTCAGCCGGGTGACCGGCCCGTCGCTGGAACTGATGGGGGAATCCATCGAGCTGCTGCGCTACGAGGGGCTGGTCGAGCCCGCCGGCGGGGAAATTCCGGAGGGACAGGACCAGGTCCTGCAAATGACCGGCGACGGGCGGGAGATGCTGGCCAGCCTGCTCGCCGCCGACGTCCGCGCCGAGGCGTCCAGCCTCACCGAGCTCGTCCTGGCGCTGAAGTTCCGGTTCATCCACCTGCTGCCCAGCGGCGAGCGCGACCGGCAGATCGAAACGGTGATCGAGGCCTGCGACACCGAACTCGCCCGGCTGGGAGACCTTGCCGACGGGCTCGAAGGCGACGGCGGCCTGCTCGCCGAGTGGCTGGGCCACGACCTGGAACGGCTGGAGAAACGCCGGCGCTGGCTGGAATCCCTCAAGACCCGGGAACAATAACGGCGTCGAATTCGGCGCGGGGGTCTCTACTCGATCAGGGGATTCCCGTTTTTGCGCCCCCCCCTCACCCGCAAACCGTCATGCCCGGACTTGATCCGGGCATCCACGTCTGGGGGGCGGCACACCCGTGGATGGCCGGGTCCGGGCCCGGCCATGACGCTTTAGTGGTGCACCATGTCAAATAAGGTCAATTCGTCCGAATTGACCGACCCGTCATGCCCCGCCTCCGTGCGGGGCATCCAGGATAAATCACCACAGAGACACAGAGGCACGGATGTTGAAAGGAGAGGTTTCGATCCCGGTGCTCCTCACCGTCTCTTTGTTTCAAGAATCGTAAACGTGGATACCCCGGACTTGCGCCGGGGTATGACGAGTGAATATACGACACAAACCGAGCCGTCATGCCCCGCCTCCGTGCGGGGCATCCAGGATATTCACCACAGAGACACAGAGGTTGAGAGGAGAGGTTTCGATCCCGGTGCTCCTCACTGTCTCACCGTCTCGGTGGTTCAAGAATTGGAAATCCGGATAACCCCGGACTTGCGCCAGGTCGGTCAATTCGGAGCGAATTGACCTTACATTACGCAATCATTTTACGCCTCAGCCGCTCGCGACAAACGCGCCGGAAACCGGGCTAAAACATGTGCTGGCCGCCGGTGACCCAGATTTCGGTGCCGGTGACGTAGGACGACTCATCGGTCGCGAGATAGAAGATCGCCTTGGCCACGTCCTCGGTGGTGCCCATCCGCTCCAGCGGAATTCGGGGGATGAGCATTTCGTATTCGGGCTGGATCATGTCGGTCTCGATCTCACCCGGGCAAACGGCGTTGACCCGCACGCCGAGGGAGGCAAATTCGTTGGCCATTTCACGGGTGAGCGCCGACAGCGCGGCCTTGGAGGACGAATAGGCGGAGCCGGCGAAGGGATGGATCTTGTGACCGGCGATGGAGGTGATATTGACGATCGCCCCCCTGCCCTTTCTGAGGGCCGACGCAAAACCGCGGCCCAGTTCCAGAGGCGCGAAGAAGTTGATATCGAACACCTCGCGCCACGCGCCGATGTCGCCGTTCAGCACCCCGAGCCGCTCCTTGTAGGGCGTCTTCGGCGACATGCCCGCATTGTTGACCAGGGCGTGCAGGGCATCGTCGCCGAGCTCTTCATTGGCGCGTTCGATCATCCGCCGGACGCTCTCGGGATCCGCAAGATCGGTCGGAATGTGACAGGTCCAGCGGGGATCCCGGCCGCATTCGGCGGGGACGTCGTCCCGCGAGCAGGTGATGATCCGCCAACCCCGCCGCATGAAGTGGATCGACGTCGCGTGACCGATTCCCCGGCTCGCGCCGGTGACGATAACGGTGTGCTCGAATTCGGCCATGGGCTCCCTGGTCTGGCGGCGGGACCGGCGGCGGCGCCGCGGTTCAGTGGGACATCAAAACCGGCAGTTCGGCCTCGGACAGGACATGACGGGTCACGCCGCCGAGGATGATCTGGATCACCCGGCTGTGGGTGTAGGCGCCCATCACCAGCAAATCCACGCCGTCCTTGCCGGCCTGCAGCAGCAGCGCCCGGCCCACCGAATGGCCGGCCGGCGAGACCGTCTGCTGTTCGCTGGAAACGCCGTGCCAGCTCAGATACCGGACCAGTTCGGAGGCCGATATCCGGCCCGCGGTTTTTTCGGTCTCCACCGTGGTGATCGTCACCCTGGCCGCCTTTTGCAGGGCCGGCATCGCGCCGGCGACGGCCCGGGAGGCCTCCGCGCTGCCGTTCCAGGCGATCGCCACATTGGTGGGCGCCGTGGTCCGCGGATCGGGCGGGACGACCAGCACCGGTTTTCCGGTCTCGAAGATCGCCGCGTGCAGCGTCATCAGGGACGGCCGCTCGACATTCCGGTCGGGACGGCCGATGACGATCAGGTCGGCCAGCCGGCCGTGCCGGGCCACAAGCTCGTCCTCGCGGCCGGTTTCGGTCGACCAGTTGACGGAAATCCCGTCGCTTGGCCCGTCCGCGGCCTCGGCCAGGCCGTGCGCCTCGCGAAATTCCTGATAGTGGCGGTAGGCGAGCTGAGTCCGGTTTTCGGCGTCCCAGTCGGCAAGCTCCATCATCTCCTCGATCATGGCGCCGGACATGCCCTCGCCGAGCAGCGGGACCGCTTCCTTCGAATCCGGCTGGGCATGAAAAATTTCCAGGTGCGCGTTATTGCGGCCGGCAATTCCATGGGCCACCGCGAGCACCGCCTCACCGGACGGCCCGCCATCGAGCGGAACCAGGATGATCTTATGGGCCAAGGCTGTTCACCAGGGCTTGTTGGGCACGTATTTCAGCAACTGATCATGGACGGAGCCGGGAAATAATTCAACGAATTTCCAAAGGGTTAAGCGGGACCGGCCCGCTCCCCGGGCGCCTCGATCCCGTCCCGGCAATCACGGGTGCAGCTTCTCGCTGCGCCATCCACCGCCTTCGCGATAATACGCGGTCCGGTCATGAAGGCGGAACCGCCTATCCGTCCAGAACTCGATCCGCTCGGCGATCAGCCGGTACCCGTCCCAATGGGGCGGCCGCGGCACGGCGCCGACGCCGAATTTCGCCGTGAACTCGGCTATTCGCTTTTCCAGCTCGAAGCGGCCTTCCATCGGCCGGGATTGCTCGGACGCCCAGGCGGCGATCTGGCTGGCCCGGCTCCGGGTGGCGAAATAAGCGTCCGCCGCCTCGCTGGAGACCTTCTCGACCCTCCCGTCGATCAACACCTCCCGCTTCAGCGCCTTCCAGTAGAAACACAAGGATGCGCGCGGGTTTTCGGCCAGCTGGACGCCCTTCCGGCTCTCCGAGTTGGTGTAGAACACAAACCCGCCGTCATCGTCGACATCCTTCAGCAGGACCATGCGCACGGTCGGCGCGCCGGCGGCGGACGCCGTCGCCAGCGCAGCCGCGTCGGTGTTGTAGGGCTCGGCCTCCTTGGCCTCGTCGAACCATTCCCGGAACAAGGAGACGGGGTTCGCCTGATCCTGCGTTAATCTTTCATCCATGACTTGCAGCTATACCGATGGACAAGCCGGCGGACGCCACACGAATGCCACAATTGTGTGCCTGTGTGGGTCCAATTACAGACAATTTCGGTCTGGTCGGCGCATATAATTCATATATCATTTTACTTTCCGGGACACACCACTCAGAGGACCAAGTCAATGAACTCCCGACGTCTCATTTCCATCATTCTGATCACAGGCTTTCTGGCCGCCTGCGTCAATGCGCAAAACAGCCCGAAGCAAACGGTCGGAACCATTCTGGGCGCCGGCGCCGGCGCTTTGTTGGGCTCGCACGTCGGCGACGGGAAAGGCCGGTTGGTGGCGGTAGCGCTCGGCACGCTTGGCGGCGCGTTCCTCGGCAGCGAGATCGGCAAGACCATGGACGAAGTGGACCGCATGAAAGCCGGCCAGACCCAGCAAGCGGCCCTTGAGCGTAACCCGGTCGGCCACGCGTCGAGCTGGGTCAATCCGGACAGCGGCAACAGCGGGCGGGTCACGCCGACCCGGACCTATCAGACGCCGCGCGGCGAGAACTGCCGCGAGTACCAGCACGAAGTGACCGTTGGCGGCCGCACCGAAGTGATGACCGGCACCGCCTGCCGCAATGCGGACGGCACCTGGCGGGCCCTCAACTAGCCGAAGACCCGCCCGGCGATTCGCCGGCGCGGCAGGTTTGCGGATGAACGGGCGCTTGGGACACCCGCCCCAGGCACCCGTCGCGCTTGACCATCGGCCCGAGAAAAGGTTTTTCTCGCCGAAACGGGGCGATTCTCATATGCTGTCCCCCGGAACAACATCGTCAATACGAGGCGGAAATGAGCGATAGCTCGGGCCTGATGGCCGGAAAAAAGGGCTTGGTCATGGGCGTGGCGAACGACCGGTCGCTGGCCTGGGCCATCTCACGGGCCGTGCACGCGCAAGGGGCGGAATTGGCGTTCACCCATCAGGGCGATGCCCTGTTGAAGCGGGTCAGGCCGCTCGCCGAAGGGATCGGTTCGGACCTGGTGCTGCCCTGCGACGTCACCGACGACGCCAGCGTCGATGCGGTGTTCGCCGAGCTCGCATCCAAATGGGGAAAACTCGACTTCCTGGTCCATGCCATCGCCTATTCGGACAAGGAGGAGCTCAAGGGGAAATATCTGGATACCACCCCGGAGAACTTCTCCCGGACCATGCTCATCTCGTGCTACTCGTTCACCGCCATCTGCCGGCGGGCGCAGGAACTGATGACCGATGGCGGCTCGCTGGTCACCCTCACCTATGCCGGCTCCGAGCGGGTCATGCCCCACTACAACGTCATGGGCGTCGCCAAGGCGGCCCTCGAGGCCAGCGTGCGTTATCTCGCCGAAGACCTCGGCGGCCAGGGCGTCCGGGTCAACGCCATCTCCGCCGGACCGATGAAGACCCTGGCGGCGTCGGGCATCGGCGATTTCCGCTATATCCTCAAATGGAACGAATACAATTCGCCGCTCAGGCGCAACGTTACCGGCGACGACGTCGGCGGCGCCGGGCTCTATCTGCTCAGCGACCTGTCATCCGGCGTCACCGGCGAGACCCATCACGTGGATTGCGGCTACAACATCGTCGGCATGAAGGCGATCGACGCGCCGGACATGACGGTGTCCAACGGTTCGGAAGCAGCCTGAGGCATGGCCGGCAACACCTTCGGGGAATTATTCAGATTTACCACCTTCGGCGAAAGCCATGGTCCGGCCATCGGCTGCGTGATCGACGGCACGCCGCCCGGCTTGAAGCTCGGCGAAGACGATCTGCAAATATGGCTGGATAAGCGCCGGCCCGGCCAATCCAGGTTTACCACCCAGCGCAAGGAAGCCGACAAGGCCCGGATCCTGTCCGGCACTTTCGAGGGCAAGACCACCGGAACGCCCATTGCGGTGCTGATCGAGAATACGGACGCGCGCTCCAGGGACTATGACGCCATCAAGAATCTCTACCGGCCGGGGCACGCCGACTTCACCTACGACCGGAAATACGGCATCCGGGACTATCGCGGCAGCGGCCGGGCAAGCGCCCGGGAGACCGCCTGCCGGGTGGCGGCGGGCGCCGTGGCGCGCAAAATCCTGGGCTCGAAGATCAAGGTCCGGGGCGCCCTCGTCCGGATGGGCCCGCACGGCATCGACCGGAACAAATGGCGGTGGAGCCAGATCGGCAAGAACCCCTTCTGGTGCCCGGACGCCAAGGCAGCCGAGCACTGGGCGGCGTACCTGGACGGCGTGCGGAAAGCCGGTTCCTCGACCGGCGCGGTGATCGAGATCGTCGCCTCCGGCGTGCCGGTCGGGCTCGGGGACCCCGTTTACGGCAAGCTGGACGCCGACATCGCCAAGGCGCTGATGAGCATCAACGCCGTCAAAGGGGTCGAGATCGGCGCCGGTTTCGAGGCCGCGCGCCTGAGCGGCGAGGAAAACGCCGACGAGATGCGGATGAAGGACGGAAAGCCCCGGTTCCTCTCCAACAAGGCGGGCGGCGTCCTCGGCGGAATCTCGTCCGGCCAGGACGTGGTGGCCCGTTTCGCCGTCAAGCCGACGAGTTCGATTCTCAGCCCGCGGGATACGGTGACCACCAAGGGCAGAAACGCCACGGTGTCGACCAAGGGCCGTCACGACCCGTGCGTCGGCATCCGCGCCGTCCCGGTGGGCGAGGCCATGGTCGCCTGCGTGCTGGCGGATCACCTGCTGCGCCATCGCGCCATCGGCGGCAAGGTCTAGCCGGCGCGGCGCCATGCCCCAGCCCGGTCACATCGTCCGCGTCCCCCTGCCCGACCCGGAGACCCTGGACGAGGACACCAAAAAGTACTTCGCCATCTGCGAGGAAAAGCTCGGCCTGGTGCCGAACGTGCTCCGCGCCTACACCGGAAACATCGAGAAGTTCCGCAACTTCACCGCGTTCTACAACACGCTGATGCTGGATGAGGAGGCTTGCGGCCTCTCCAAGCTCGAGCGCGAGATGATCGCGGTTGTCGTCTCCTCGGTGAACCGCTGCTACTACTGTCTGGTCGCCCACGGCCAGGCCGTCCGCCAACTCTCCGGCGATCCCGAGCTCGGTGAAATGATGGTGATGAACTACCGGGTCGCGGAGCTCGAGCCCCGCCGGCGGGCAATGCTCGATTTTGCCTGGAAACTCACCGAGGCCCCCCACGACATCGCCGAGGCCGACCGCCGGTCGCTCCTGGACGCGGGTTTCACCGAGCAGGATATCTTCGACATCTGCGATACGGCGGCGTTCTTCAACTACACCAATCGCATGGCCCATGGGCTCGATATGATGCCCAATGCGGACTACCACAAGATGGATCGCTAGCCAGCCTTCTTCCCGGCGATCAGGAACTCGACGTTTCCCTCCGGACCCCTGACGGGGCTTTCGCGCAATCCGACGACCGACCAGCCGGGCAGCGAGTCCAGCCAGTCCCGTATGTCGCCGCACACCGCGCGGTGCAGCGCGGGGTCGCGAACCACGCCTTTCCTGCCGACCCGCCCTTTGCCGACTTCGAACTGGGGTTTGATCAGCGCGACGAGGCGGGCGCCGGGCGCCGCCAGGGCCAGCGCCGCCGGCAACACCGTCTTCAGGCCGATGAAGCTGGCATCGCATACCACCAAATCCACCGGCGCCGGAATTTCGTCCGGCGACAGATAGCGTGCGTTGGTCCGCTCCAGGACCACCACGCGCTCGTCCCGGCGGAGCTTCCAGGCGAGCTGGCCGTGGCCGACATCGACCGCGTAAACCCGTGCGGCGCCCCGGCTCAAGAGCACGTCGGTAAATCCGCCGGTGGACGCGCCGACGTCGATGCAGACCTTGTCCGACGGATCGATCCCGAATTCGGTCAGTCCATGATCGAGTTTCAGACCGCCCCGCGACACCCAGGGATGATCCCGGCCCCGCACGTCGAGGGGCGCATCCTCGGCGATCCGCGTCCCCGGTTTGTCCAGGCGGGTTTCACCGGAAAACACGAGGCCCGCCATGACGGCCGATTGCGCGCGCGCCCGGCTTTCCGCCAGGCCGCGGTCGACCAGCAACTGGTCCAGTCTGCGTTTCGGCGGCCTAGCGGACATCGGCCGCAGCCGATCGGTCAGCGAGACCACTTCTTCTGCAACAGTATTGCGGTAAGAAACACCCTGGCATTCTCTGAGTTCCTGATTTTTCGCCAGTCGGCGAACGCTTGAGACGCCGTTCCTATTTGCTGCAGTACATCCACGCGAATCAATGGCGTCGAGAGATCGTAATCGGCCCGGTGACGTTCTTCCTGCAACTCGACGAAGGCGCCGGCGACGGCGCTAAGCTCCTGCTGAACGGGCGGCGCGATCAGCCCCTGGGTTGCGCCTGCGAGATTTTGGACGTTGCCTTGGGCAAACTGTTTACAGACATCCTTCATGTCCGCGTGCGCAAAGGCCCGCCGAATTCGATGCCTCAAACCGGTTGGTTTGGGAGGACCGATTTTCAGGGCCGCTTCGTGTACGAGCAGATGGTAAAGGGCGTAATAGGCCGAGGATGCGGCTCTCCGTAAGCTGGCTTGACGGGGCTTCCTTGGCTCACGCGAGGCGAGGTGATGCGCTTGCTCCAACAAGTCGTCGTGAAGCGCCATGTCTCAGGTTTGATTCTCGGCCGCGCGAAATCTTACAAAAGGCCAATACGAAATCCGCTTTTCCCGGAGTTCGTTTTTCACGGCCTTCGCCAACGAGCCATAAGCCGTTAGTTTCTGTTTGCTGGGCGCAAGGTCATCCAACACGTCGAACCAGATCCAAAGCGCCGGATCACCCGTCGAGTCTTCGCCAAACTGGAACTCGAAGCCGAGCACCCCGTCCGGCAGCTTCTGCTTTCGCAGGACGGCTTCAACGATTTCTGTCTCTTCCATAGCTGTAATCTATGTCAACGCCACGCAATCACAATAGCATAATCACCGGCCATAACGGGGATAGAGCGGCCCCTGACCCGGCGTTCACGCCCTGGCGGGCCTGTGGGCGCCGCCCTGTTCCGCCCCGGCCTCGTCTTCCAGTCCCAGCGCGCCGAGGGCGGTGGCGACGATATCGGCGGTGCGAAGACCGGCGAGCTGATATTGAAGCTCGGGCTTGTCGTGATCGAAGAACACGTCGGGCAGGATCATCGGCCGGATCTTGAGGCCGCCATCCATGACGCCCTTGGCCGCCAGGCATTGCATGACGTGCGCCGCGAAGCCGCCAATGGCGCCTTCCTCGATGGTGATCAGCACCTCGTGCTCCTTGGCCAGACGCACCGCCAGATCCTCGTCCAGGGGTTTGCAGAACCGCGCATCGGCCACGGTCGCCGTCAGTCCGCGGGCGGCGAGCTCCTCCGCCGCGAGCAGCACCTCGCTCAGCCGGGTCCCGAAGCTCAGGATGGCCACCGCCGTTCCTTCCCGGATGATCCGGCCCTTGCCGATTTCCAGCGGCACGCCCATCTCGGGCATCTCCACGCCCGCCCCCTCGCCGCGCGGATAGCGGAACGATGACGGCCGATCGTCGATTTCGGCGGCGGTCGCCACCATATGGACCAGCTCCGCCTCGTCGGCGGCCGCCATGACCACAAAATCGGGCAGGGACGCGAGATAATTGATGTCGTAGGACCCGGCATGGGTGGCGCCGTCGGCGCCGACCAGCCCCGCCCGGTCGATGGCGAACCGCACCGGCAGCTTCTGGATGGCCACGTCGTGGACGATCTGGTCGTAACCGCGCTGCAGGAAGGTGGAGTAGATGGCGACGAACGGCCGGTAGCCTTCGGTTGCGAGACCGGCGCCGAACGTGACCGCGTGCTGTTCGGCAATGCCGACATCGAACGTGCGTTCCGGGAAGACCTTGCCGAACTTGTCGAGGCCCGTGCCCGACGGCATCGCCGCCGTCACCGCGACGATCTTATCGTCCTTCTCGGCCTGCTTGATCAGGGACTCGGCGAAGACGCCGGTATAGGACGGTGCGTTGGGGGTCGGCTTGTTTTGCTCGCCGGTAACCACGTCGAACTTGGAAACGCCGTGATACCTGTCGGCGGCGTTCTCGGCGGGTTCGTAGCCGTGCCCCTTCTCGGTGACGATATGGAGCAGGACCGGCCCGTCCTGTTCCGAATCCCGAAGGTTCTTCAGAACCGGGAGCAGGTGACCCAGGTTGTGACCGTCGATGGGACCGACATAGAAGAAGCCCAACTCCTCGAACAGGGTGCCGCCGGTGAGAATGCCGCGGGCGTATTCCTCGGCCCGCACGGCGGTAACTTCGAGCCGGCGCGGGAACTTGCTCGCCATCTCCATGGCGAAATGGCGGATCGAGCGGTAGGGCTTGGACGAAATCAGCCTGGACAGATAAGCGCTCATGGCGCCCACCGCCGGGGCGATGGACATATCGTTGTCGTTGAGGATCACGATCAGCCGAGAATCCATCGAACCGGCATTGTTCATCGCCTCGTAGGCCATGCCGGCGCTCATGGCGCCGTCGCCGATGACGCTCACGATCTTTCTGGAGCCGCCGTCGAGGTCCCGCGCCACCGCCATGCCGAGCCCGGCCGAAATGGAGGTCGAGCTGTGGGCCGCGCCGAACGGGTCATACTCGCTCTCGGTGCGCTTGGTGAAGCCCGACAATCCGCCGCCCTGCCGCAGGGTGCGGATGCGGTCCCGCCGTCCGGTAAGAATTTTGTGCGGATAGGCCTGGTGGCTGACGTCCCAGATCAGCCGGTCGTCCGGGGTGTTGAAGACATGGTGAAGCGCGACGGTCAACTCGACCACGCCCAGGCTGGCCCCGAGATGCCCGCCAATTTGGGAAACCACGTCAATGGTCTCGGACCTGAGTTCATCCGCCAACTGCTTGAGCTGGTTCGGATCGAACTCCCGCAAGTCGGCGGGAACATTGACGGTATCGAGAAGCGGCGTTTCGCTCATTTCGTTCTAACCCCCGGTTGGCCGAGGTACCAAACGACAACCTAAGTGCTTGGTATACTCTATTTCTACACCTCAGTTTCGCCGATTTACAACAAATTCCGCGAGTTGGCACAAGTTCGCCGCCTTGTCGTCGAACGGCCCCAAATGGGCGGCGGCCTGACCGGCCAGCATCCGGGCCTGTTCGCGGGCCCGCTCGATCCCCAAAAGCGAGACGAACGTTGCCTTTCCGGCCGCCTCGTCCTTGCCCGCCGTCTTGCCCAGCACCGCCGTATCCCCCTCCACGTCGAGCAAATCGTCGACGATCTGAAAGGCGAGCCCCAAATCATGGGCATAGGCGCTCAGAATATGCATCTGATGATCCGTCGCCCGGCCGAGAATCCCCCCGGCGATACAGGAGAAATTGATCAGCGCGCCGGTTTTCATCCTTTGCAGGCGGGTAATCTCCGCGACGTCGAAATCGTGATCTTCCGCAACCAGATCGATCATTTGCCCGCCGACCATACCCTGCGCGCCCGCCGCCTTGGCCATTTCCAGCGCCAGATCGCAGCGCACATCCGGGTTGGGATGGGTATCCGGGCCGGCAACCACTTCGAAGGCCAGGGTCAGGAGTGCGTCGCCGGCGAGGATGGCCGTCGCTTCGTCGAATTTCACGTGGCAGGTGGGCTGGCCCCGCCGCAGACCGTCATCATCCATGGCCGGCAGATCATCATGGATCAGCGAATAGGTATGAACCATTTCGATGGCCGCGCCGACCCGTTCGGAGCGCTCGCGCGACACGTTGAACATGTCCGCCCCGGCCATCACCAGAAACGGGCGGATGCGCTTTCCGCCGCCGAGGGACGAGTAGCGCATCGCCTCCATGACCCGCTCCTCGTGACCATCGCCGTCGGGCAGCAGCCCGGCGAGGCAGTCCTCGACGGCCTCGGCCGAGCGCGCCAGCGCTGCTTCAAATTCGGTGGTTGCGCTCACTGATCGATATCGGCCGGTTCTGTCGTCGGATTGCCTTCGGGATCGACGCTGATCTTGTCGATGCGGGCTTTGGCTTCCTTGAGTTTGGCTTCGCAATGCTTCTTCAGCCTGGTCCCCCGCTCGTAGGCGTTGATCGCCTTGTCCAGATCGCTGTCGCCGTCCTCGAGCGCACCGACGATTTCCTCCAGTTCCGCCAATGCCTCTTCGAAGCTCAGCTTGGCGATGGCGGCATCTTCGTTCTTGTCAGCCATGAATCTCCCCTGAAAAGACCGGCGAAGTTTACGACCCCTCTTCGCCCGCCGCAATCAAGACCCGGACATGGGCGGCAACCGAATCGGCAAGCGCCTGAAGGTCATATCCGCCTTCGAGGCTGGAGACGACCTTCCCGCCGCTGAACGATGCGGCGATTGACGCGATTTCCCGGCTGACCCACGCAAAGTCGTCGGTGGTCAACTCCAGTTGGCATAGCGGGTCCCGGAGATGGGCGTCAAACCCGGCGGACACGAATATGATCTGCGGCGCGAACATCTCCAGCGCCGGAAAAATGGTCTCGCCGTAAACCGACCGGAATTCGGCCGATCCGGCGCCCGGCGGCAGCGGCGCGTTGATCACCGTATCGCCCCGGCTCCGGGTACCGGTGCCCGGATAGGCGGGAAACTGGTGGCTGGAGGCGAAGAACATGCCGTCGGCCCCGGACAGGATGGCTTCGGTGCCATTGCCGTGATGGACGTCGAAATCCACCACTGCGATCCGTTCGAAGCCGTGAACCGCCCGCGCATGCAGCGCGCCGATGGCGACATTGCCGAAAAGGCAAAAGCCCATGGCCTGGCGGCTTTCCGCATGATGGCCGGGGGGACGGACGGCGCAAAAGGCGTTGGCCGCGGCGCCGCCGGCCACGGCATCCACCGCCGCGCACACGCCGCCGGCCGCCCGCAGCGCCGCATCGCCCGAGGCCGGTGAAAGATAGGTGTCGGGATCCAGCGCCCGGAACCCGGTTTCGGGAACATTGTCGAGGATGGCCGAAACGTGGCCCGGCGAATGGGCGCGCTCCAGCATCGCAGCCGTCGCCTTGGGCGCCTCCCGCCGGTCCAGGCCGTCGAACTCGTCGGCGGAGAGGGCATCGAGGACGGCCCGCAGACGATCCGGGCTTTCCGGATGACCGGGGCCGGGCTGGTGGTCGATACAGACGGGGTGGGTATAGAGTGCGGTGGACAATAGCCGGCTCCGTTCGGGGCCTCACGACGACAAGGCCCTCAATCGGATGTCATTAGAGCAGTTTCCGGCCGAATAGGCGATGATTGGTTGATCGTCGGCGGTCAATCCACTAGGTTGCGGACATCGACTAAGCCATTGACTTTGCTCACCAAACCCTATTTCAGGGGTATTCAGGGGTATATTGAAGCCCGGTGGCGCCTCGATCCGGCGACGGAAACCCGTGAGGCGGTCGTTTAAGACCCGAACCACCGGCAATTGAAGCCATTCACCGCGCGGCCGCTCCAGGTGTGACGCAGCCGTCGAGAGGGGGAAGAATTGAAAACGTCGATTTATCCGCTGGGCTTTTTTGGCGCATTGGTACTCGGAGCCGGTGCGCTGGTTATCGGATCAATTCCGCCGGCCATGTCCCAAGGCGGTCCGAGTCCCGAGGCGCGGGCCGTCATCCAGAACCTGAGCGACGCGGAACGGCAGAAGTTCTTCGCCCTCCCCCGCGAAGAGCGCCGGGCGTTCATTCAGAAGAAGCTGGCGGAACAAAATGCCGGGGGCGGTTCCGCGCCCGGCGGCGGCCAGACTGCCCAGCGGCCCCGGGGAGGCCCAGGCGGCGGCCAAGGCGCCGGACGGCCCGGCGGCGGTCCGGCGGCGGGACGCCCGGGTGGCGGGCAGCCGGGCGGCCCCGGCGGACGGCGGCGTCCCCCGCCGCTGGTCGAGCTCGGCGACGTGGTGCGCGAAAACCTCATTCGAACCGTACCGATTACCGGACGGCTGGTGGCCAAGCAGCGCGGCACCATCGCATCCCGGATCGCCGGGCGTATCTCGGCAGTCCTGGTCGATGTCGGCGACCGGGTGGAAAAGGGCCAGGTGCTGGCCAGGATCGAAACCGACCGGTTCAAGCTCAATGCGGACCTGAAGAGCGCCGAGGTAAATCAGGCGCGGGCAAAATTGAACTCGGCCAGGGCAACGGTCAAACTCCTGAAGCAGGAGCTCAAGCGAATCGAAGGTCTCCGGCGTTCGGCCGCGTTCTCCCAGGCGCGCTACGAAGATAAACGTCAGGAAATCGTCAAGGCCCAGGCGTCGGTGGATGAGAACGCCGCCGCGCTGCGCCGCGCCCGGGCGTCTCGGGATATGGCGCGCCTCGACGTCAAGGACGCGCAAATCCGCGCGCCGTTTGCCGGTGTGGTCATCAACCGCAAAGTCTCGGCGGGCGCCTTCGTGGGCGCCGGCGCGGCTATCGCGACCCTGTTGGATGACCGCACCATGGAGGTCGAGGCCGACATCCCGTCGGACCGGCTGAGCGGCATTGCCGAGGGCGCGGAACTGGACGTCGCGCTGGGCGACGGCAAATCCATCAAGGCATCGATCCGCGCCATCGTTCCCGACGAGGACCCCTTGGCGCGGACCCGCGCCGTGCGGCTGACCCCCCGATTCGGCGCCAATCCCAACGTGGTGCCCAACCAAAGCGTGGTCATTCAGGTCCCGCGGGGACAACGCCGCGAGGTGGTGACGGTCGCCAAGGACGCCATCGTTTCACGCCAAACCGGGCCCATCGTTTTCGTGTTTCAGCAGGGCCGGGTACGGCCGGCGCAGGTCCGAATCGGCGAAGGGTTCGGCAGCAAATTCGAAATTCGTTCCGGTCTCCGGCCGGGGATGAAGGTCGTGGTCCGCGGCAACGAGATGCTGCGGCCCGGCCAGAACGTGCGGGTGGCGCGCTCGGGTCCCGGCGGCGGCGGCCCCGGCGGCGGCAACCCGCAGGCGGGGGCGATCATCCAGTCCCTGAGCGCTGAGGAGCGCCAAAAGTTTTTCGCCATGAGCGGACCGGAAAAAGGCGCCTTCATCCGGGCCAAATTGGCGGAACGAAATGCCCGAGGCGGGCCGCAAGGCGCCCGTCAGGGCGCTGGCCAGGGCCCCCGTCAGGGCGGCGGTCAGGCGGCGCGCGGAGCCGGCGGCGGCGGACCCGGCGGCGGCAACCCGCAGGCCGGGGCGGTCATCCGGTCCCTGAGCGATGAGGAGCGACAAAAGTTTTTCGCCATGAGCGGACCGGAAAAGGGCGCCTTCATCCGGGCCAAATTGGCGGAACGAAATGCCGGCGGCGGGCCGCAGGGCGCCCGCCAAGGTCCCCGTCAGGGCGCTGGCCAGGGCGGCGGCGGTCAGGCGGCGCGCGGAGCCGGCGGCGGCGGCCCCGGCAGCGGTCAGGGCGGCCGCGGTCCGAGTCCCGAAGCGCGAGCGGTCATCCAGGGTTTGAGCGACGAAGAACGCCAGAAATTCTTCGCCATGCCGCGCGCGGAGCGGCGGGCCTTCATTCAACGGAAACTGAGCCGGCAATGACATCGGCTCATAAGCATTTTGCGTTGGGGAATACGCGATGCCATTAATCGAATTAGCCATTAAGCGTCCGACGGCGGTAATTTCCATTGTTTTGATGGTTGTGCTTGCGGGATTTGTCTCGCTCACCGCCATTCCGATCCAGCTCACGCCGGATACCCGCAAACCGGTCCTGACGATCTTCACGTCCTGGCCGGGGGCGGCGAGCCTCGAGGTGGAAAAAGAGCTGACCAACCGCCAGGAAGACGCGCTCAAGGGCATCGAAGGGCTCGAAGCGATCGAGAGCGCGTCCCGGGACAGCGGCAACCGAATCGTTCTGACCTTCGGGATCGGCACCAACATGGACCGGGCGCTGATGCTGGTCAGCAACCGTCTCAACAACGTCAGGGGCGTCCCCGACGATGCCCGGACGCCGCGCATCCGCACGCGCGACGCCGAAGACAACCCGATCGCCTGGTTCTCGGTCACGACGAAACCCGGCAGCACGCGCCAGGTTTACGAATTCGGCCGGCTGATGGAAGACGTGGTCCAGGATCGGCTCGAGAGGATCAACGGCGTCGGGATCGTCAACGTCTGGGGCGGCCGCCGCCACGAACTCAGGCTGATCGTCGATCCTCAGCGGATGGCCCGGTACGGTCTGACGATCACCGAGGCCGCCCACGCGCTCCGCGGCGCCAATGCGTCCATTTCCGCGGGCGACGTCGAGGAAGGCAAGCGCCGCTACGTGGTGCGCACGGACAACGAACTCAACTCGCTGGAGCGTGTTAACGATCTGGTCCTGCGCTCCCGGCTCGACCCGGAGACCGGCCGCATTTCCCGGGTGACCGTCGGCGACGTCGCCAAGATCGAATTCGACCTGGTGGAAACCGAAACCCAGATCCGGTCCAACGGCCGGGAATCCCTCGTCGTCAACATCATCCGCGATACCGGCGTCAACGTGATCGAGGTGATGGACAGCATCAAGGCGGTGGTCGCCGAACTCAACGAAGGGCCGCTGAACGATGCGGGCCTGGAGATGACCCAGGTTCACGACGACACGGTGTACATCAATTCGGCGATCGGCCTGGTCCAGCAGAATATGGTCGTCGGCGGTCTTCTGGCGGCGATGATTTTGCTGATCTTCCTGCGCTCGGTCCGGGCAACGCTGATCATTTCCGCCGCCATACCGGTGTCGGTCATCGGCTCGTTCGTCGCCATGGCCATGCTCGGCCGGTCGATCAACGTCATCTCCCTCGCCGGATTTGCGTTCGCCGTCGGCATGGTCGTCGACGCCGCGATCGTGGTGCTGGAAAACATCTACCGGCTGCGTCAGCAAGGCCATCCCGCGGCTGTCGCGGCGGCCCGGGGCGCAAAACAGGTATGGGGCGCGATCTTCGTCTCCGCCATGACCACGGTCATGGTGTTCATTCCAATCCTGGTGATGAAGCTGGAGGTCGGACAGCTGTTCCGTGACATCGCCGTGGCGATCTCGGTTGCCGTGGTCCTGTCCCTCATCGTCTCGATTACGGTGATCCCGTCATTGGCCAACGGAATCCTGAAGCGCGGCGTCCGCACCGGCGAGACCATGTTGAAGCTGCCGGGCATCGATCATTTCGCCCATGGGTTCAGAATCTTCGTCCTCGGCTACACCCGCTTCATCGTCGCCAGCCGGATTCGCTCCATCGCCGTCGTGGCGCTGATCTGCGGCATTGCCGGCGTCTCGACATGGGCGTTCCTGCCGAAGCTCGAATATCTGCCCGAGGGCAACCGCAATCTGCTGTTCGCCCGGGTGATCCCGCCCCCCGGCTACAATCTGGACGCCATCGTTTCCATGGCCGAGAAGGCCGAAGCCCAGATGAGGCCGCTGCTCGGCACGCCGGAAAGTCAGGCCGCGGCGAAAGACGGCCCGCCGCAGGTGGCGCGGTTCTGGTTCGTCATCCGGCGCGGCTTCACCCTGGCGACGGCGGCGGCGGTCGACCCGACCCGCGTCGGCGAGCTGATTCCGATCATGCGTCGGGCCATCAACAGCGAACCGGGCGCCCGGGGCTTCGTCCGCCAGACCTCGCTGTTCGGCCGGGGTTTCGGCGGCGGCCGGAACATCGATCTCGACATCAGCGGCGCCAATCTGGACGACATCGTCAATGTGGCGGCCCAGGCGCAGTTTCGAATCTTCCAGGAATTCCCCCGCAGCGAAGGCCACCAGTCCCGCGCCCTGCCCAGCTTGAGCGTTCTGACGCCCGAGGTCCGGGTCCTGCCCGATCCCCAGCGTCTCGCCGACAACGGCCTGACGGCGCATGATCTCGGCCAGGCCATCGACGCCTACAATGACGGCATCAAGGTCGCCGAGGTCACCATCAACGGCAAGCTGACCGACTTCATGGTTCGCGGCCCCTACCGGCAGATCGACCGGACCCAGGGCATCGACAACATTCCGGTGGTCACGCCCAGGGGCCGGGTGTTGCCGGCAAGCTCGCTGTCGCGCATCGAGGTGTCCGCAAGCCCGGATCAGATTCGCCACCTCGACCGGGAACGCAACATCACCATTCGCATCGGGCCGTCGAAGGACATGGCTCTCGAGGTCGCGATGGATACGGTACGCGAGAAAATCATGGAACCGATGAAGGCCGAGGGCCTGCCCGTCGGCATCAGCCTGAAGATGTCGGGTACCGCCGATGCCCTCACCCAGACCTTCAACAACATGGTGGTCAATTTGCTGCTGGCGCTGCTGATCGTCTATCTGGTCATGGCGATCCTGTTCGAGAGCTTCATCTATCCGTTCATCATCATGTTCTCGGTGCCGCTCGCCACGGCGGGCGGGGTCGGCGGGCTGGCCCTGCTCAACACCTACGAATCCCAGCCCCTGGATATGTTGACGCTATTGGGCTTCGTCATCCTCGTCGGCATCGTGGTCAACAACGCCATCCTGCTGGTCCACCAGACCCTGGTGCATATGCGGGAGGAAGGGATGTCTCCCATGGAGTCGATCATGGAATCCACCGACAACCGCTTGCGGCCGATCTTCATGTCGACCCTGACCAGCGTGTTCGGCATGTTGCCGCTTGTCCTGTTCCCGGGCGCCGGTTCGGAGCTGTACCGGGGGCTGGGATCGGTCGTGGTCGGCGGCCTGGCGCTGTCGGCGGTGCTGACCCTGCTCATCATTCCGCCGCTGTTGAGCCTGTTCGCGGGCGTTCTCGAGCGGGGCCAGGCGAAGGCCGCCGCATCTGCGCCGGCGGCGCCCGCGGAATAAGCCGCGCCAGACGCGCGGGAGGTTCGCGGCGGCTCGCCGGTTGCGTCCCGCCCCCTTGGGCGCGATGATATCCCATCACCGGCCATCACCGGCCATCACAGGATTGAGCCGAGGAGACCCGCGATGGCTGAGCAGGCGCCTCGCCTGTGCCGCGATTGCGCCGCCCTGTTTGAGCCGGCGGCGGCGCCGGACCGCTGCCCCGAGTGCGGCTCACCCCGGCTGTTCGGCCACCCGGAGCTGGCCGACCTGGCCATCGCGCACATCGACTGCGACGCGTTTTACGCCGCCGTGGAGAAACGCGACAACCCGGAACTGGCCAACAAGCCGGTGATCGTCGGCGGCGGCCGGCGCGGCGTCGTCTCGGCCTGCTGTTACATCGCCCGCACGCGCGGCGTCCATTCGGCGATGCCCATGTTCAAGGCCCTGAAGGCGTGCCCCGACGCCGTGGTCATACGTCCCGACATGGAGAAGTACCAGCGCCTCGGCCGGGAAATCCGGGGCATGATGAAGGAAACGACGCCGCTGGTGGAGGCGCTTTCCGTGGACGAGGCGTTTCTCGATTTGAGCGGCACCCAGGCCCTGCATCGGGCGGCGCCCGCCCAGACGCTGGTCCGGCTGGTCAAACGGATCGAGGAGGAGGCTGGCGTCACCGCGTCGGTCGGTCTCAGCTACAACAAGTTTCTCGCCAAGACCGCATCCGATCTCGACAAGCCGCGCGGCTTCGCCGCCATCGGCCGCGCCGAGGCGCTGGACTTCCTCTCGCCCCGACCGGTCTCGTCCATCTGGGGGGTGGGCAAGTCGCTCTGCCGCCGTCTGGAGCGGGACGGGCTCAAGACGATCGGCCAGCTCCGGCGGATCGACGAAGCGGAGCTGATCGCGCGCTACGGCAAGATCGGGGCGCGCCTGGCCCGGCTGTCCAACGGCCGGGACGCCCGCGCGGTCGATCCCAGCCCGGGCGCCAAGAGCATCTCGGCCGAAACCACCCTGGCCAGGGATACCAAGAGCGCCGGCGAGCTGGCCCGCCGTCTGTGGCCCCTGTCGGAGAAGGTCGCCAAACGCCTGAAGCGGCAGGAATTGGCGGCGGCCGGCGTGACCCTGAAGCTCAAGACGTCGTCGTTCCGGATCGTCACCCGGTCCCGGACGCTCCCCGCTCCGACCCAGCTCGCGGAAACCCTGTATCAGGCGGCGCTGCCGCTGCTCGAGGATCAATGCGACGGGCGCTCCTTCCGGCTGATCGGCGTCGGGACCAGCCGCCTCGCCGACCCGCCGTCCCCGCGCCAGACCGACCTGCTGGACGACGGCCGGGATGCCTCGGCCGCCGAGGTGGAGCGGGCCATGGACGCGGTGCGCGAAAAATTCGGCGATCCCGCGATCCGCAAGGGGCGGTCGCTGCTGGGCGGGGAAAAGTCCGGACCCACTAGCAAATAGGCGCGTCGAGCTTCTCCAGCCGGGTGATCCTGGCTTCGATCTGGTGGTCTCCGAAATCCTGGAGGACCGACTGCACGACCCCGTCGTCTCCATAATCGACCCCGAGCTCGAACTCGGGGGTTTGGGCCCTGCTGTTGAAGGGAAAGTAGGCCATCCGCGCCCGCCAGGCATCGGGCGCGCCGCGGCGCGGGCGCACCTGCGCGCCGACCACGTAGGGATTTTCGAGGGTCCCGCCGTCGAACACCACGCGGCTGAGGTGTTTCCCGCCGTCGCTGCCGGTCTTGATCAGGCTCCGGAGGTGGGCGGTCGGAAATATGGTGTCCCTGGGCAGCTTGACGGTGAACGGTTTCGGCCGGGTATATTCGGCGATGCCGCCGTCTTCATCGGTGACCGCGACCCCCCTGATCTCCTCGCTGACCTCGCCGCCGGTCTTTTCGGTGACGCGGAACCGGAAACCGGAACCGTCCTTGGCCTCCCATGAGGAAACCAGCCGGACGGTCTCCATCTCCGGGCCGCGTCCCGACCGGAGGCGCAGGTAGACCTTGGTGTCGACCTGCCAGCCGTCGCAGGTGTCGCGAAACTCGTAGACCATGGCCCCGCGGGCGCCGGACATGCCGCCCTGGCCGCCGGACCGCACCATCGTCATGGCGTAGGTCGCCCGGTGATCGACGAGGCCGCCGGCGTGGGCTTCCCCGATCCCCGGAAGGCCCCCGGAAACGCACATGGCCAGGATCGCCAGTGCCGCGCCGGCCGGCGGCCTCGGATGCCTGTTTCCGCTCACTCTTGGGCTCCTCGTTTTCCTCCCGCAGCCTACAAACGGTTATTCCGCCGCGTTCCGTTTCTTTTCTTTCGGAAGGTCGGGCTTGATGTGCAGTTCCTTGTACCGCGCGGCGTCGATCCCCGACGGCGCGCCGAGCATCAGGTCCTGGGCCTGCTGATTCATCGGGAACAGGGTCACCTCGCGGATATTCGGCTCATCGGCCAAAAGCATGACGATCCGGTCGATCCCGGGGGCCGAGCCGCCGTGCGGCGGCGCCCCGTAGCGGAAGGCGTTGAGCATGCCGCCGAACTCGGCTTCGACCTGGTCCGCCGTGTATCCGACGATCCCGAAGGCCTTGATCATGATATCGGCCCGGTGGTTCCGGATCGCCCCGCTGGACAGTTCGACGCCGTTGCACACGATGTCGTACTGGTAGGCCAGAACGTCCAGGGGATCCTTGGTTTCGAGCGCCTCCAGCCCGCCCTGGGGCATGGAGAACGGGTTGTGGCTGAAGTCCAGTTGGCCGGTCGTCCCGTCGATCTCGTACATGGGGTAGTCGACGATCCAGCAGAACTTGAACACGCCGTCCTCGCAGAGTTCCAGTTCGTCGCCGATCCTGACCCGCGCGGCCGCCGCGAAGGGCTGGAATTCACGCGGAACCCCGGCGACGAAAAACACCGCATCCCCGTCTTCCAGGCCCGCGGCCGCGCGTACCTGTTCGGTCCGTTCGGGGCCGATGTTCCTGGCCAGCGGGCCCGCGCCCTCGCCGTCGCGGAAGAAAATGTAGCCGAGGCCGGGCTGGCCTTCCGCCTGGGCCCACGCGTTCATCCGGTCGCAGAACGCCCGGCTGCCGCCGCCCTTGGCCGGTATGGCCCACACCCGGGCCTGGCCGTTCCCGGCCAGCATGTCGGCGAAAATCCTGAAGCCGGACCCGGCGAAGGCGTCCGAGGCGTCGAACATCTCGATGGGGTTGCGAAGGTCGGGCTTGTCGGTGCCGTATTTGCTCATGGCTTCGGCGAACGGTATCCGCGGGAACGGCGCCGGCGTGACGCTCCGGCCCCCGGCGAACTCCTCGAACACCCCGGCGAGAACGGGCTCCAGCGCCTCGAACACGTCGTCCTGGGTGCAGAACGACATTTCGAGATCCAGCTGGTAGAACTCGCCCGGAGACCGGTCGGCGCGGGCGTCCTCGTCCCGGAAGCAGGGCGCGATCTGGAAGTACTTGTCGAACCCGGCGACCATGATCAGCTGCTTGAACATCTGAGGCGCCTGCGGGAGCGCGTAGAACTTGCCCGGATGGACCCGGCTCGGCACCAAATAGTCCCGGGCGCCCTCGGGCGACGAGGCGGTCAGGATGGGCGTCTGCATCTCCAGGAAGCCGCCCTCGGTCATCCGCCGGCGGATCGACGAAATCACCCGGCTGCGGAGCACGATGTTCTCCCGCGCCGCGTCCCGGCGGAGATCGATGAAACGGTATTTGAGCCTGAGATCCTCGGGAAATTCCTCCTCGCCGGCCACCTGGATGGGCAGCACGCCGGCCGGGGATTCGACCGTGAATTCCTGGATTCGCACCTCGACATGCCCGGTGGGCAGGCCGGGATTGACGGTGTCGTCGGAGCGCCGGACCACGTTTCCGCTCACCGTCACGACGCTTTCCGGACGCGCCGTTTCGACCGCCTCGAAGAGTTCGCTCGAGGAGTCGATCACGCACTGGGTCAGGCCGAAATGATCCCGGACGTCGACGAACAGCAGGTTGCCGTGGTCCCGCTTCCGGTGCACCCAGCCGGACAGCCGGACGGTCCGGCCTTCGTGCTCGGGCCGAAGCTCGCCGCAGGTGTGGCTGCGGTACGGATGGGTCGGGGGATCGCCGGTCATGTCTCGGATTCCAAGGGTTGGAAGTCCGGCGCATAGACACCGCCGGGCCGGGTTTTGTCAAGCCAACACTCGCCGCCCCAGGGGCGCGCGAGGGGGCGCGAGCCATGCACCAGACGCATATCGGTAAGTCTTTGAAAAAACATGATTTATAATTTTTTCCGATTCAGGACGTTTCGCGGGGATGGACATTCATGGACATTTATTGACACCCTTTTGGGGAGTACCTCCCAAACGGCACGTACAAACTTGCATAGCTCCCCTCCGGACGCAAAACGCCGCCCCGGTGAGGGACGGCACTCGCCTATATATTTAGCCCGTGCGCGCCTAGCCGCAAGTCGTCATCACCCGCATGCCGTCATGCCCGGACTTGATCCGGGCATCCACGAGAAACCGGTCTCCAGGCACGTGGATGGCCGGGTCGGGGCCCGGCCATGACGAATCGTTTTCGCGCCGGTGATCCGGGCCCGGCCATGACGCGATTATCGATATGTTATCGTCATGCCCGGACTTGATCCGGGCATCCACGGGAAACCGGCGGGAGACCGCTCCGGGTCCGTGGATGGCCGGCTACGATGCCGGCTACAAGCCGTACCTTGCCTTGATGAGGCCGGTCGCCTGATCGATTCGGTTGTGCCGCCCGAGGAACGGCCGTTGCTCGGGATCAAGTACAGCTGCTTTGACGGCTTGGAAGGACACAAATAAACAAAGGGCCCGGTTGCCCGAGCCCTATGTCAGCCAGCTTGACCGACTCCGGAGCGTAATGCTCTGATGTGCGGAATATGGCACTGTCAATCGCAGGCGTCAAGAACGCCGGCTGTGGGCCGGGCGACGCTCTCCGGCCTGCTGCCTCTCCCACTTCCACGCTTCTTCGTGCGTGGTCGGCCCGCCCACCTGTTCGATGTGGCCCTCTGGCCACCGGCGGCGGTGTTCTTGCTCGCGGCGAGCCAAGTCGATCGTGAAACCGCAATGCACGACCCGGCCATCCACCTTGAAAAGGTATTTGAAGGTAGTCCCGGCAACCATGACGCGCCCTCCGCGGCACGGCACTATAAATGCGCCAATAGCGTCCGGTCAACGCGGCTCACGCCGCCCCGGTAAGGGACGGCAGCCGCCTATTCATTTAGTCCGGGCGCGGGTGGGGACAAGGGCGGAACGGTCGGGACGGAGATCCGGCCGGCACCAGTGAGCCGCACTCCACCGCCTCTCCCTTCAATGGCGCCGATCACGATGCGTCGAACATCGGCCAGAACATATCCGTTTTATGTTGGATTGTATCCGGCGTTCCTGATGCAGTTCCTGCACTCCTTCGCGCGCGGCGTTCATTTTCGCCTGCATTCACTTGCCATTAACATATCTTCGAACCGTTTCCGATAAAGTTGTCCACGACGCCGCTCTCCTGCAATCTGCGTTCCAGCCATTCCAGGCATGAGGGCTTATATAAAGGTCGAATCCCTTGTACCCAATGTGGTTCGCCGAAAATCTTAGTTGCGAAACTACATAATCCGGCACTTCATGCGCGCCAAATACGTCACTCATAAGCATTCTCTTGAGGCCCGGTTCCTGCGTTGCATACTCCCACAAAAGCCAATCCAGGTCGTGGTTTCCAAACTTAGGCGGTCTTGTCCTGTACTTCACTTCATCCCTGGCCACTTCATTGGTGTAGTTGTCGATCATTTCGCACACGATGAGGGCTATCTCATCCTGGGACAGAAGATAAGAATGCAGGCTACTAAGGAACTCCGACAGCCTTACAATCCACCTTCCTCTGTCGGACATGACGTCCAGTCTGACGGTTCGTTCGTCTTCTTCGGTTACGCCAATATGGATATACCGTTCGTGGATTATCGCGCCAAGCAAGACCATGATGCCGACGTCGTTCCTGCTGGAGTACCTGTCATTCGCTGCAAATGACCTGGAAGGTTCAAATTTCAGCAGCTCAATTTCTTTTTTTGATTTTCGTACTTCGTCTATTTCTTCGACAATCGGTCTCATTCTCACCGACAAATCTACTATATGGTAGGGATAGCCGACAAACTCCTTGCCAACCCTCATGACTGAACTCATGTGACGCTTCGCTTCCTGAACTCGATTGTACAGGCATGACGGATACAGGGCCATTTTCATCACCTCCAAACTACTGGCCGCTTAGCGCGAGATTATCCGACACCTCGGCCTCGCATCACGGGATGCCCGATTCTAACAGGGCAGTCGTCGCCAGCGTGAGGGACCGGCCTTCAAAGCAGACCAGCACAGCCACATGCGCATCGTTCATCGTTAACACCTTCCCGATGTGTTATTTGCCATCGTGTCTGAATAGTTCTCTATGTCCTACCTCTCCGCCGATTCCTCCGCTTCTTAATGCCGATGTCCAACGGCGCGCGCATCTTCTCGTACAGTCCAAACAAATGCTCGACGCGCTCGCGCTCGGAGGCGAATCCGCCGCGCCGGTAGAGCCGGTCCACGGCGCGGTCGAGCGCCCGGTGCGCGCGGCGCAGGTTCGGCGGCATCAGGTCGGGATCGTAGAGGTCGGCCAGTGTCGCGCCCGGATGGTCGGCGCGGGCATCGAGCACGGCGTGCGCGAGCGGCTCCAGCTTCGACTGGTCCGCGCCCTTGGGCGGCATCGGGAAGGTGTTGTAGACGAGGCCGATGGAGTAGCGATACCGGCTCTCCAGGCGCCCGCCGATATTGCGCAGCCACGCCATGTGCATGGCCGAGGTGAGCAGCGCGAATTCCGCCAGTGACGCATCGTTCAGAATACGAACGAGGTTGCTGGGAATGACCGGCGGCTCCAGCCACCCGATGGGCGCGTATTCGCGCCGTTCCGAACTGACTTCGGGAATCACCAGAAACGGCGCATCGGGAATGACGTTGACGTGGTAGAGCCTCGGCGTCTCCGCGAGCTTCCGGGTCGGCGCGCTCTTGCTTGCTTCGCGGTACTCGCGGACGGCGGCGATCCGCTCGCGGACGTGCGGCAGCCGCGCCAGCACTTGGGGCGGCGTGTCGTGCAACGCCAGAATCCAGCGCTCGCCGCCATGCAGGTATTCCCGTGCGCCGATGAACGGCCGGAGCAACTGCGCGGCCTCCGGCTCGGTCTCCAG
>JAJECC010000147.1 GCA_022822205.1 Rhodospirillales bacterium
GGCTCGTCTTTTGCGAGTATCCAGGTCAGAAATCGGCCTTCCTCGTCGCGATTCGCCAGAATATGCGGGATGTTTCTTCCCAGAAGAATCCAGGGATGAGTCCCAATGACAAGAGAACAGAGTGCGGTGCTGTCGAGATCCTGGGGCAGATGCCGGTAATACCGCCACAATCCCGGAAATTCGACGGTCTCGGCGAGATATGCCTTCGATGCGGCGCACATGGCCTTCGCCTTCGCTTCCCCGCTTTTTTCCAGGGCAAGAACGCAGTAAGCCGAAACGAAAGCAGGTCTTTCGAAATGCCGTGGAATGTCCGGATCGGCCGTATTGAACCGGATGCAGTGCCAGGCGCCGTTGTCGTCGATCGTGGATTCCAGGAAATCGAGGCCGCTGCGGATGCTTTCTCTCCCCGCTTCGGCAAGCGCCGCGGGCGTGGCTGCGTCCATCCGGGCGTCCGCCGGTCCGGCCGCCGGGGAACGAAGGGGCGGTGCGGGATCGTGCATCGTCTTGCGGAGGAATTCGAGCGAAGCCCGGCCGGTTTTCGCCGCCTCCCGTTCGGCCGCACTGAATCTGCTGCGCGGCGGAAGCACCAGATGCGTCACGCCATGGGTTTCTTCGTGCACATGAATTTCGTGGCCTTCGGCCAGCGTGACGCCCAGTTCCCTTTCGATGGTATTCTTGGGATCCGCGAGCAGGCGTTGGCGAAAATCGCTGTCCTCATCCGCTTTCGATACGAGCAGATCAGCCGTATCGGCGGGATTTTTCGCGGATTTTTCCATTACCGCGGCCTCCGGCCGGTTTGCAAATCGGAATCAGGCGAGCTGTCTCTTGACCAGCTCCCCGAACACGCCGTCGATCTCCATCAGTTCGCTGAAAGAGCCGCTTTCGACGATTTTTCCGGCCTGCAGCACATAGATGCGATCGGCCTGTTCGAGTGTGGACAGACGGTGGGCGATGACGAACCGGGTCGATGTCAAGGCGGTGAGGTTCTTCATCACCTTGGCCTGGTTTTCGTTATCCAGCCAATTGGTCGCCTCGTCGAGCAGCATGATGCGCGGGCTGCCGATCACCGAACGGGCGATCGTGACGCGCTGACTCTCGCCGCCCGACAGGACGGAGCCGGTACCGACCATCGTCATCATGCCCATGGGCATGCTCTTGATCTGGTCTTCGACTTCGGCGATTCCGGCCGCCGCCCAGATTTCCTCGCTCTCCACCTCATTGCGGTAACCGACCAGATTGTCCCAGAGGTCTTGGGGATGAAGGTCGACCGATTGCGGCACCGCGCCGATTTTCCGGCGCACCTGTTTCAGGTTCAGGTGTCTCAGATCGCGCCCATCGTAATACACCGCACCCATGGTGGGCCGGTCGATACCGAGCGCAAGCCGGAACAGCGTGCTCTTGCCGGCGCCGGACTCGCCCGTGATCGCGATGAATTCGCCGGGACGGGCGTGAATCGTGACATCGTCGAGAACCAGCGGACCGTCGGGGTCGAAACGGAAGGAAACGCGGTCGAACAGAATGTCGCCGCCCAGATACTCCACCGGGTCTCCTTCGACCTCGGTTTCGGGAACCGCGGCGAGCAACGGGCCCATCTGATCGAACGCCGGCAGCATGGCGGCCACGGTACCGAAAGACTCGCCGAACCGGGCGACGGCGGACTGAAAAACGATGAAAACGGTGTAAACGACGAGAAAATCGCCGACCGGGACTTGCCGGTCTCCCAACGCGGCCACGGCGAACAGCAGGACCCCGCCGGCGAGAAAGGGGAGTGCGGCGCCGAATGCCCGCGAGTGCCCCTCGAACGCGCCCAATTCGATCTCCGCGCGTTTCTGCTCGCGATAATCCCGCGCCCAGATGGCGTAAGCCGACCCTTCGGCGTTTTCCACCCGCAGCTTGGCGATACCGCCCACGATCTGGAACAGCCGGCCGGCGACGCGGCGCGCCGCGCCGATCATCCGCCCGTACGGCAAAATCTGGCGCAGCCCGAGGAGCACCACGATCAGCAGCGAAGCAATGCTGAAGATCAAGGTGACGGCCCCGAGAACGGCATCGTAGAGGAAAATCACGCCGAAAACCGGAAGCAGAAAAACGACCGACAGAAGGCCGTCGGCGACGACCCTCTGCAAGCCGTCGCGAAGGTTCCGGAATGTCATTGCCGACATGGCCAGATCGCCGGTCGGATGGCGGTTCAGAACGCTCCGTGGAAGGCGTATGAGCCGGTCCCAGAAAGCGGCTTCGACCCGCGTCGCCGCGCGCCCCTCGAACCGCATCATCGCCGTGCTTTGAAGCAGGTGCAGCAGGGCGCCGAGCAGGCCGAATCCCGCCAGCGCCACCACCACCGCGTAGAGCGCTTCGCCGCTTCCGCCCGCCGCTACATGATTCGCAACGAAACCGAGCGCAAGCGCCGGCAGCAGTTTGATAAGGCCGCCCGGCAGGCCGGCGAACACGAGCCGCGCCAGATCCCCGGCCGATCCGCGCAAGGCGAGTCTCAGCAGGTCCGCCGGCTTCACGTCCCGCTCCGGCAAGGGCCGGTAGAACATCCAGGCTTCGTCCCCCAGCGCCGCGGCGCGGGCCGCCGTAACCCGAACGCTTCGCTTGCTGACCGGGTCAATTGCCCGGTAGCGCCCGAACATTCCCGGCAACAGCGCCACGGGCCGGCCGTCCTCGGCGCGAAATACCAGCATCGCGTTGCTGTCGGTACGCCACCAGTCTCCCTCGTTCTTGAAGCTGACGCGCCGGGCCCGTACGCCCGACGCATCAAGTATGTCGACGAGGCCGACCGGATCCTCGGAAGGCCCGGAGCGCGCCGGAATCCTGAAATCGATGCTTTCGTGACGGCCGATGATGTGCAGGACGTCAGCCAGTGCCGTGTCCTCGCCCCTGTCTTCCCCGTCAACCGGCAGGTCGTAGATGTTCAAAAGCCGCTCCCGCGCGGCTTTTTCGGCCGTGCGGCGGCTCATCGTCCGCGCGTGTTCGAGATTCGCATCGTCGACCACGGCCAATCGGCGATTGATGCGTTCCAGGGCGAAGGCCGTGGCGTGGAACGAGGCAAGCGCCGGCAGCAGCATGCCTTGCCGCGCCAGGGTTTCCGTCGACCTGCCCGAAAGGTTCGTTTCATCGAACAAGGTGAGCCAGCTCGTCCGGGTCAGCGGTATAACCGCTTCGGCCGGGCCGCTTGCCTCGGCGCGTTCCGCCTGATCGACGATATCCATGTACAGGCTGGCGCCGGGCGGCGGTTCGGACACCCATACCACACCGCGCCGCACGGACAGGGTGCTTGGGGCCAGGGTCCGCGTCATGCCGGGTTCGGCCAGCGCGGTCGGCCGCGGAATACGGCTGACGAAACGCGAAAGCGTATCGGTAATTTCGGTCAGCCAGGTATCGGTCTGAACCGCCAGTTCCGCCGGATCGACTTCGGACAACGCGGATGCCGGCAACCGCTTCAGAAGGGTGTCCGACAATCCCTTGGCTATCAGGCTGAGTGTGGTGGCTTCCCCGTTGTCCTGTTCGTCCGGTGCGACACCCGGCAGCAACGAGCCCGCTTCGCGGCGCAGCAGATGGTACGGCGGCGCCTGCTCCACCCCGCCGCTGGATTCGATCAGGAACAGGTTGACGGCGCCCCGCTCGATAAACCAGACGCTGTCCGTGTCGTCGAGCTCGACCGGCAGGTTGCCGGCGCAGGGCACGGATGCGCCGGAGCGGGCGGCGAGCTCGGCTAAGGGTATGTATTCCGGCGGCGCGTCCGGCATCAGCCCGTCCTGACCAGCTTGTGATAAGTGCCGCTCTCGTCGGCGATCAGTTCGTCGTGCGTGCCGCGCTGCACGACGGCGCCGCTTTCGAGCACGATGATTTCGTCGCAATCCCTTACGGTGCTGAGCCGGTGCGCGACGATGAGGCAGGTCACGCCGCGCCGCCGCAAGGCGTCGTCGACCCCTTCCTCCGTCCTGGCATCGAGCGCGCTGGTCGCCTCGTCCAGAATGAGCACCGTCGGATTGCCCACCAGCGCCCGGGCGATCTCCAGCCGTTGTCTCTGGCCGCCGCTGAAATTCACCCCGCCCTCGTCGACCTGGGTCGAATACCCGCGCGGCCTGAGCAGGATATCGTGGTGGATACGGGCATCCCGCGCCGCGGCGAAAATGGCCTCATCCGGGACGGCCGGATTCCACAAGGTCAGGTTATCGCGCACGGACGCCGAAAAGAGGACGGCTTCCTGATCCACCATGGAAACGGATTGCCGCAATACTTCCTCGGGAATTTCATCCCGCGGATGGCCGTCGAACAGGATGTCGCCCGACCAGGGCCGATAGACGCCCGAAACCAGACGCGCCAGGGTCGATTTGCCGGAACCGCTCGGACCGACCACGGCAATCCGCTGTCCCGGTTTGATCTTGAGGCTGAAATCCTTGATCAAGGGCGGCCGGCTCTTGTTGAAACCGAAGGTAACGTTTCGCAGTTCAAGCCGGCCCGTAAGCTGGAGCCGGCCGTTGAAAGTGGAAACCGAGTCCGCTTCCGGATCCCGGCGGCTGAAAACGGGATCTTCGCTGGCACTGGAGACATCCTCGAGGCGCTGCAAATCGATTTGGAGCGCCTGGCGCTTGTCGGCGAACTCCAGAAAGCGCCCGACAGGCGCCAGAAACATCTCCGCCAGGATATAAAACCCGACCAAGGCCCCCAGAGTCATTTCGCCGGCGATGACCAGACTTCCGCCGACGCCCAGGATCGCCGCACAGTACAGCGCGGCGATCAAGCCCGGAAGCGCGGTATTGACCGAGTTCAGTTCGGAATAGAGCTGGCGCTCATGCAGTTCGCGCGCCTGCTGGCCGCACCAGCGCGAAAAGAACCGATCGTCCGATCCGGTAATGCGCAGGTTGTCCGCATGATGCAGCATCTGCATGCCGACGCCGATCAGCAATCCCAGTTCGCGCATCGTCGTCTGGCTTCGAATGGCCCGGAGCCCGTTGAGAAAGTGGGCCAGCGTTCCGTGCAGAACCGCCAGCAACAGCACGATCAGCGTGAGCCGGACATCGTAGGCCAGCATCGCGATGAGCAATACCGCGCTCATTGCCATGTCGATAAGGAGCACAAGAAACTGGTCCGTCAGACTCTTCGCAATCCTGTCGAACGACGAAACCCGGTCGGTCAGATCGCCGACCAGCCGGTGCTGGAAAAACTCCACCGGCAACCGCAGCAGCCGCGACATGCTTCGACTGTAGCCGGTCACTGAAATCCGGACCGCCAGCCGCCTCAGGAAGCGGTTCTTGAGCAGGGAGAGGACGTATACCAGGACACCGCCGCCAAGCAGGGCCGCCACCAGTCCGCTCCACGACCCGTGATTTTCCAGAACGTCGTCGACAAAAATGCCGAGAGAGACGGGAACGATAAGGTTCAGCAACGTCAACATGAAGCCGCAGGCAATCACCCCCGCAAGCACGTTCCACGATCCGACGGGCAAGGCGCTCAACTGCCTGAACAGGCCGGCCCGCTCGCCGCTGGGGCTGAAATCGGGGCTGCGCTCGAAACGCAACGCAATCCCGCTGTAGCCCCTGTCGAATTCCTCGGCGGAAAGCGTGCGGCGCCCCGTGGACGGGTCGTTGAGGTGGAAATTGCCGCTGTCGAATCCTTCGAGGATAACGAAATGGCTGTATTGCCAGAACAAAATCAGCGGCAACGGCAGCTTTTTCAGTTGCCCGGCGCGCATGCTGAGGCCCCGGCATTCAAGGCCGTAATGTCTGGCGGCGCGCACGATGCTTGCGGCGCTGCTGCCGTCCCGGCTCACCTCGCATTTTTCGCGCAATTCGGTCAGCGGCACCCAGCGCCCGAAGTAACCCAGTATGCTGCCGAGGCAGGCGGCGCCGCATTCCGACGCATGCATCTGCAGCAGAACAGGCGTCTTTATCCGTTGCCGGGAGGCGCCCGATGCAGCCTTGCCGCCAGCCCCTTTGGAGGCGGGCGGCATCCTACGGCCGCCTCATTCGCAAAAGCGTAATCGGAGATTGCCTGCCGAGTTGGATGACGACCCGGCATTTCCTGCCGGCAAGGGAAGCAGGATCGCGGTTTCCGTCGAGGGCGATAACAAGGCGACGTACGGATACCGGCGCCGCGGCCTCGACGGCCTTCAGTTCGTCAGGCACGGACACGGCGGAAATTTCCGCGATCTTGCCGCCGAGCACGCCGGTTTCTCCATTCGCCCCGCCCAGCTCCAACGCCGCCGGCATACCGGCCTCGACGGGCGCCGCGGCATCAGCCTCGATCCAGACGAGCGCATGCACGGACCGTTTGCCCTCAATCCGGCTTTCGCCGGACTGGACCAGGACGCCATCCACCGCAACGGTACGGGGTACGCTGCCGAGGAAGAGCCAGGCCGCGAGGACAATAAGCAACAGGGCGACAGCGGCAACGAGAAGACGCTCCCGCGGGGTGGAAATCGTCAGCAGCCGGTTGAGTTGCTCGCGTTCTTCCTTTGCCTCGGCAACCGTATCCTGAAAGGAGTCGAAGAGATTATTGAACATAATCGGAAACCTTGAAGAACAGAGGGTTTTTGCCGCCCGAACCTGGTTTGTCGTTCCTTGGGCGGTTGCCGGGCGCCCCCCGTTTCAGCGCGGCATACAGTCCATCAGGCCGTTCATCAAGATCGAAGAAACCACGCTGACCGCGCATTCCATCCTCCCTCGTCATCAAAGCGATCGATTCACCATCAAAACGCCGAGGCGAGAGGTTCTTCAGGGCGTCCGATCACACAAGGCCTCCTAACGGATTTCAGGCAAGTTCAAAAACGTTATGATTTGGTGAGGATATTATGATTTTATGAAGGTTTGACCGGGCGAGGTCAAGTCCGCGGAACCCCGCCCGGCCGGTGCGCCGCGCGGACCATGACCCCGGCGAGAAATGCGGATTAACAGCCAAGCCCACGGGATATCTGGGCATAACTGGTGAGAGGGACCCCGCACATCCGAATCCAGTCCGCCTTGTCGATCACCGGCCGGTTCAGCAGTTCGATCATGTCGTCGAACTTGCGGAGCACGTCGCAACCGACTGCTTCGGGGTCCGCCGTCTGACGGTATCGCGGCCAGGCACGGTCGCGGGCGTAGCGCCAGAACTCGCTGTCATGCCGGGAGCCGCGGGAATAGTGCCAGCCGACGAACAGGCCGTAGCGAAGCACGTTGTCGACGAGAAAGCGGCTGACCGTCGCCGCGTCGCGCTCAACGTACTTCGCCGGGCGATGGAGGCGTGTGCGAAGAACCATCCCGATCTGCAACTGGGCGGATACGATCGCCGTCGCTTCCAGGGGCTCCATGAAAGCCGCGGCGTTGCCGATGCGGGCCACGGCGCCATCGTACATCCGGCGGTGGACGAAATTAGGAAACGGAATGACGGCGCGTTGCTCCCATTGGGGCACGCTCCCGGCTTCGAGGAACGCATCGAAGTCCGCTTCGACTTCGGCAAGACCGGAGACATGGCGATTGAAGATGTACCCGTAAGAGGTGTGTATTGTCAGCGGAATGACGAATATCCAGCCGTGCGGACGCGCGACCGCCCGGGTATAGGTATGTTGCTGGACCGGCCCTTCCCCCTCTTCTTCGACGATTGCCGGGCAGCGGCGGATGACCGCACTATTGGTGGGGATGAAAGACATTTCGATGTGCCGGTCCGGGTGAAGCTCCCTCGGAAATCCGCGGGCATCGAAGACCAGGTCGTAGCGTTCCGGCGCCATGCCCTCGCATTCCACCAGCGCACCGCCCTCCACCCTGGTGATATCGAGCACTTTCGCGTCGATATGGCGCGCGCGCGTGCTTTCATGGAGCAGGTCGGCCAACAGGTCGGCGGACAGGTGGTACCCATAGGACACCCGTTGCGGCAAAAAAAAGTGGGTGAAGTCCCCGGCGGGGGCGCCCCATCCTTCGAAGGCGACACCGTACTTGCGTGTTCCTTTCAGGCGCCGCTGAATGGTTTCATGGGGCAAATCCGTCAGGCGCCGCAATTCGTGGACCAGACTCGGCCAACTGCCTTCGCCCACCCCGATAACCGGGATGCGCGAATCATATATGTGGTGCAACTCGTAATCGCTCTCGGGATGAAGGCGCGTTACGCTGGCGGCCGCCAAGGACCCTGCGGTTCCCCGACCGATGACCGCGACCTTTCGCAAGGATTTGCTGCCCAGCTCCATCGTTCCTCGTGGCTTCCGCAGGCGTCGGTCGATTGTCCCTTCGCGGCATGCCCGGACATGCCGTATTCGCCCCGGACTACCACAGTCCCGGCCCGGTTGTCACGGCATCGCCGTTCGCGGCGCACCTGACCACGACGCGAATTAATCCCGTTCAAATGGTTCAATGTGGCCGGAATCTGCTCTAACCTCGGTTTCCCGGCCGGTCGCGGCCAATCGGCAAATAACAATCCGGTTCAAGAAGATGGTGGCAATCCCGATGCGGAACGCTGTTGGAACACTGGCCGTTTTCGCGTTCTCGCTGGTTTTCGGCGTGGCGGAGGCCGCCGACTTCAAGCCGGCGGTGATCTACGATCCGGGCGGCAAGTTCGACAAATCCTTCAACGAGAGCGTCTTCAACGGCATCCGGCGCTTCACCGAAGAGACCGGCGTGGCGGTGATGGAACTCCAGGTCACCGACGAAGGCCGGCGCCGGCAAGCCATGGAGCGGATGATCCGGCGCGGCGCCACGGTGCTGCTGGGTGTCGGTTTCGCGCAGGCGGATGCGATCAACGCCGTCGCCGAGGCCAATCCGGACAAGCAGTTCTCGATCATCGACGTGTTCTGGCTGGATCAGCCGAACCTGCGTCAATACTCCTTCAAGGAGCATGAGGGCAGTTATCTCGTCGGTGTCGCCGCGGCGATGAAATCCGAGACCGGCACGGTCGGGTTCGTCGGCGGCATGGACAGCCCGCAAATCCGGAAATTCGCCTGCGGCTACGTCCAGGGCGCCAAGTCCGTCCGCGGCGATGTCACGGTGCTGCGGAACATGACCGGCACGACCCCGGCGGCGTGGAACGATCCGGCCAAGGGCGCGGAACTGGCGCGGGGGCAGATCGCCAGGGGCGCGGATGTCGTCTTTCATGCGGCCGGCGGCACCGGTATCGGCGTCATCCGGGCGGCGGCGGATGCCGGCAAGCTGTCGATCGGCGTCGATTCCAACCAGAACCACCTGGCGCCGGGTTCCGTTCTCACGTCGATGGTGAAGCGGGTCGATCTGGCCGCCTACCGGACCTTCATGGATGCCATGAACGGTAAATTCACCGCGGGTATCCGCTCGCTGGGCCTCGCCGAAGGCGGGGTCGGCTGGGCCGTGGACGAGCACAACCGGGCCATGGTGTCCGGTAAGATCGAAGCGGCGGTCGAGGCGGCAAAACGGGCGATTATTTCCGGCGCCGTAAAGGTCCATAACTACGAGGACGATTCCAACTGCCCGTTCTGATCCGCCCGGACACGGCTCTCGCCGGCGCCGTCGGGCGGGACTTTGCCTGAGGCGGCGGCCCGCACCGCGCCCGGATCACGGTGCTGTGACAACCTGGCCGGGATTGTGGTAGAACGATGTTCGCCCGTCTTGCTGAAGTGAATATCCCGGAGATTTCGTCGGGGCTTGGACGAAGGTGAACCGGAAGCTGCGGGTATCGCCATCGTGAACGAAGATCAAACCACGAGGGAAGGCGCGTAGAACATGACGTCCGAGTCCAAGTCCGGTTTTTTCGATTTGGTAGTGGATCGATACTTCTGGACGACAGCCGTTACCCTCTTGGCGATCGCGGTTCTCGCTGCGGGACTGCAACACCTGATTACCGTCCAGGTAGGCGTCCGAAATCACTTTAGCGAAAACGACCCGCATCTGGTCAAACTGGAGGAATTCGAAGATACCTACGCGGTGTCCGACAGTTTGCTGGTTGTCGTTGCCCCGCCGAACGACACCGTTTTCACGCGTGAAGCACTCGTTGCAGTCGAGCAACTGACAAAGGCGCTATGGCAAACTCCGTATTCCGTCCGTGTGGATTCGATAACCAATTACCTGCATACCGAGGGAACCGAGGACAGCCTCGTCGTCAAAAAGCTGGTCGGCGATGCGGCCTCGCTGGACGAGGCCGAAATCGACCGCACTCGACGAATCGCGCTAACCGCGCAGGAGACCGTCGGGCGATTTGTCTCCCGCGACGGCCGTCTGGCCGGCTTGATCGTGAGCCTGTCGATTCCCGAGGAGGGGCGGAAGCAGAAAAAAGTCGAAGTCGTTGAGGCTACCTACGATCTCGTCAACAAGCAACGCGCGGCCAACCCCGACATCGAATATCACGTCTATGGCGAATTGCTGTTGAATCAAGCGGTTCGCGATGCGCTGAACGACGATATGTCCATTCTCGCACCGATTGCGTTTGCGATGATGGTTCTGGTGGCATTTGTCTTACTGCGTTCGGTTTGGCTCGTTTGCGGAATTCTGGCGATGTTAATCGCGATAATCGTATCGAGCTTCGGATTTGCCGGGTGGGCCGGCATAAAATTCTACGCGGAAAGCGGTGCCGCACTATTTGTTCTTATGGCGATTGCCGCGGCACACTCCGTCCACCTTACCCAGGGTATGACGGATGGAATGCTTCGCGGAATGGAACGCAGGGCTGCGATCGTTTATTCCCTGCAAACCAATGTCCGTCCGATTTTTCTCACGTCGTTCACCACCATGATCGGTTTTCTGAGTCTGAATTTTTCGGAAATGCCTCCCTTTCGGGTCATGGGAAATATCGTTGCGTTCGGCGCCATGTGCGCATTTGTTTACGCGGTTACGCTTTTGCCCGCATTGTTGGCGATGATGCCCATACGGACGCCGCGAAAACGAAAAGATGGAGTGGACCTTTTCGATCGTCTGGCAAGTTTCGTCGTTTCCCGCAGCACCTTGTTGCTATGGGCTTTTGTCATATTGTCCGTGGTCAGTGCGATCGGCGTTTCGAGAATAGAACTGAATGACAACAATAATGCCAACCTGCTTGACGACAGCTACGAATTGCGCCGGTCCGGGGATTTCATAAACGAGAACTTTTCCGGGCTGGATACCTTCGAGTATTCATTGAATTCCGGCCGTAAGGGGGGAGTCACCGAGATATCGTATCTGCGGCAGGTGGAGGCGTTCGCCGATTGGCTTCGCGAGCAACCCGAAGTGTCCCATGTCACCTCGATAACCGATGTCCTGAAGCGCCTTAACCATAATCTGCACAATCGCGCCGACGGCTCCTACGCTCTGCCGAAAAACGCCGACCTTGCGGTGCAATACCTGCTTTTGTACGAGTTTTCCCTCCCTGTCGGAAGCGATCTGAACAACCTCATCGACTTCGAGCGTTCGGCAACCCGCATGACCGTCATGGTCGAGGAAATGACGGTCAAGGAGCAAATTAGCTTCGACAAACGCGCTTCCGCCTGGCTACGGAAAAACGCGCCCCAAATCCAAACCGGCGCGACCGGCGTTACCATTGTCGGCGCCTACTCGGTCATGAGAAATATCGTAAATATGTTAATCGGTACGTTCATAGCGATGATGATCGTTTCACTGCTTTTGATTTTTGCATTCAAGAGCCTTCGTTTCGGGTTTTTGAGTTTAGTGCCCAATTTCCTGCCGGCCATCATAGCGATGGGGGCCTGGGGTTACGCCGTGGGAACCGTCAATATCGCGGCATCGATCGTCACCGCGATAGCGTTTGCCATCGTTGTGGACGATACCATCCATATTTTGTCAAAGTATGTTAAATCGCGTGCCGAGGGTGAATTGCCGGCCGAGGCCGTCGGATCGGCGTTTAAGGTAGTCGGACGGCCGCTTCTAAGCACGACTTTGATATTTTCCATAGTATTTTTCGTTTTCGCCGTATCGGGACTATTGACCAATCAGACGCTCGGACTGCTGGTCGGAATGACGGTGGTGATTGCACTCGTTGCGGACTTCTTCCTGTTCCCGCCGCTCCTGCTGGCATTCGACAGGACCAAACGTTGACGAGCAGGCGTTGCGGGCCGCGAAGCCGCGACAGGCGGTCCCTTCGGTCCCGCGAAGCGCCTTCGCCCCGGCAAGGGTCCTGTACGTTCGACCGGTTAGCAAAAAGATACCTTGATCGTCACCCGTTGAGTGATGTAGTTCCTGATTGCGTTCCGGTAGCAAGACGCCACCGAAATGGCATTCACGGTTGCGTCGCGCGGTCGGGGCTTGAGCGTCGGCGCGCTCATTGCGGAAAAGAGGTGGCGTTGCCATGACACCGAAGCATCCGTTGAGTATTCCACAAGAATTCATCACGATGATTCTCAACGAAAAGGCCGGTTACTTCCACCAAGTGGAAGGCTGGACCTTGAACTGCGCCGCCATCGGCGCGGTTTTGGCCGATCTATCCCTGAGGTCGCGCATTGACACGGATGAGGAGTCGATATTTCTCCTGGATTCAACCAAAACAGGCGATGAAGTATTAGATTTATGCTTGGCGGAGATCGCATCCAATCCCGATCCGCAAGAACCCCGATACTGGATTGAGCGGCTTGCCGTTCATTCGGAAGATATCATCGACACCACACTGAAGCACTTGGTTCAGTTGGAAATCATGACACACCATGAAGGTGGGTTTTATACAACGAACCACTGCGATTGGTACGCGGAACAGCGGCAATACCCCAAAAGCGAGACCGTGGGCCAGTACATGAATTCGAGAATTGAAAAGGCGGTTTTCACCGACACCATCCCGGATCCAAGGGACTCGCTGATAATCGGTCTTTTGAACGCATGCGAAATTATTAAATTTATTTTCGATGAACTGGGGGAGGAGCAGGAACAGCGAATTGAGTTGATTTGTAGAATTGAAAAACTCAACCGGGTGATTCCCGTATCGGTCAGACAGGTTGTCGTTGCACCGGCATTGCAACGCTTACCTCACACAAAACCAATTCCGAAGATTCCCATGAGGACCATGATCTCGAACCGGCATCTGTGGGACGGAAATCTGCCGGCGCTGTTTGGAAGTCTTGCTAAGCGATACGGTCCGGTGTTCCAAATCGGTGTGCCGTTTCAAAAACCGCGAACATTCCTGGCCGGGCCTACCGCCAATCATTGGGTACGCCGAAATTCCCGAAAATTTACGACTTCCGGGAATTATTTCCGCGAAGTTGAAATGCTGTGCGGAGCCAACAATTTGCTCCCGTCATTGGATGGACCCGAGCATTTTCGGCTGCGAAAGCTGATGGCGAGAGTTTATTCGAATGCAAGTTTCTATGACAGGCTGGACGATATGCTCCGGCTGAGCCGCCAATTCATGGTCGATCAAAAGTGGCAGGCGGGTTCCGAGCTGAAAGTGCAGCGGGATAGCAGGCTATTGACCAACTTCCAGATGTTTAAGGTTCTTCTTAGTACGGATGCGCAGGATTTGTTTGAAGATCTGGTCAAATGGAATGAAAGGGCAATCCTCTGTTACGTCGCAAATTTTCTGCCAAAATTCATGGCGCACACTCCCACCATGAAGCGCCGCTTTCGGCTTTACGAGAAACTTGCGCGGCGTATCGAGCAAAACCATTTACCCCTTCAGCGCGCGGACGCCATCCCGGAACTGGCGGACGAACTGATTGCCCTGCACAACAGCGACCCGCAGTTCATACCGGAGCAGAACCTGCTATTCATGCTTGCGGCAACCCCTATTTTTCAAAGTATTTATCTCGGGGACATGTTGGGGTTCGTTCTCTTTGAAATGGCCAGACAACCGCATATTTCCGCCAGAATTCGTGAAGAGGCGAACGAGATTTTTGCCGATGGAGACCCAAGTAAGGACGAATTTACTCCGGAAAAATTTGACGTTACCCGGCGCTTTCTCATGGAATGCCTGCGATTGTATCCAATTATCGGCGTCAGTCTTCGCAATGTCGCGAATTCCTGTGTTTTGGAGAACTACTCGCTGCCGCTTAGGGAGAAATTGTATATTGTGCAATCCGCGGCTCATTACATGAGCGATTGCTTTCCGGAGCCGTACGAATTCGATATCGATCGTTATCTGCCGCCGCGCAATGAACATAACGGGCCCGTATACGCTCCGTATGGGCTGGATGCTCACACATGCGCCGGACAGGTTTGGTTCCATTTGCAATTGACGGTTACGATGTTGCTTATTGCGTATTACTTCGAGTTTGAACCGCTGCCCAAGGACTATAAGCTGAAGATCGACCCTTTTCCGGCGCTGTCGGTTACCAAGAAACTCAAACTGCGCATCGCAAGTCAGCTGCATCAGCTTCCGGCATGAACCATTCGCTTTCCCGCGAGTCTGAAGGCCGCGCCCGCCGGCGCGGTGTCGACCGCCGCCACCGATAGAACGGCCAACGCTTTCCCGTCCCCGCGGCCGCCTCGCGGACTCCCAGGTTCAATCGGCATTCATGATTCCCATTGCAGTTATTGTGTGATTCATATCGCTCCAACGGATTTTCGGTTGGAGATAGTCGATGGTGAGACGCTATGAGTTGACGGATGCGCAGTGGGCGCGCATCGAAGGTCTTCTCCCGGGCAAACCGGGCACTTCCAAGCCTTCATCCATATCGCCGCAGCCATGGTATGGATGAGATAGCAACTATGGTATGGATGCGGTAACAACTATGTTATGGAAGCGATTAATGTCGATTCCGCCTAAGCCAATCGCGGCGGAAAAGTATGGGTATGGACGATGCTGAAGGACGATGACGTCGAACCGGCGGACCCGTCGGCGGCGCCGGTTTTCGTGACCGGCTCGGCCGGGCATGTCGGCGCCAATCTTGTCCGCCGGCTGCTCGACGACGGCGCGCGTGTCCGGGTCTTGCTGAGACGCGAGAGCAGCAATGAGGGCCTGGACGGTCTCGATGTCGAGCGCGCGTACGGCGACCTCCGGGATTTGGACGCCACCAGAAGGGCGCTGGCCGGCTGCCGGGGCGTCTATCATGTGGCGGCGAAGATTTCGACCATCGAGGGTAATCGCGCCCATCGCCGCGAGGTGTTCGACTGCAATGTCGTCGGCACCCGCAACGTGCTGCGGGCGGCGCGGGAAGCCGACGCCGGCCGGGTGGTGGTGACGGGCTCTTTCAGCGCGGTCGGCTACGATCCCGACGATCCGTCCGCGCCCAGCGACGAGACGATGCCGTTCTATCCCATGGAGCGCACGACGCCCTATGAGCGCAGCAAGTCGCTCGTCGAGCAGGAGTGCTGGCGCGCGGCGGCGGCGGGACAGGATGTCGTGGTCGCAACCTGCTGCGCGGTGGTGGGAGGTGCCGATTTCTTCCCCTCGCGGCTGGGAAGAACCCTGTGCGACTACACCAACGGCAAGCTCCATGCCTATGTCGATGGCGGGATCGAGTTCGTCGCGGCGCGCGACATCGTCGAGGGGCATCTCCTGTGCATGCGCCGGGGCCGCTCGGGCGAGAAATATATCTTCAGCAGCGAATACAAGACGATATCGGAAATCATCGAACTGTATGAGGAAGTCTCGGGCGTCCCGCGGCCGCGGCGGCGGATTCCGGCTCCCTTGATGCTCGCCTTTTCGGAAGTGGCGAGCTTTTACCTGAGCCGATTCCATCCGGACTTTCCCCAGCGTTTCACCCCGGGCGCCATCCGTCTGCTGAAAAAGCGCCGCCATGCCGACACCGGCAAGGCGAAACGGGAGCTCGGCTACCGGCCGACCAGCATCCGCGACGCGGTGCATGAAGCCTATGCGTTTCACTTCGCCCGCAACGCAATCCGGAATCCGGCGGCGAAACGCCCGCGCGAGGCCTTGCAGGCGATAGGCGAAGGGAGCCCGGCATGAAGCCGAGCCCAAGCGCGCCGCCACCCGGCTTCGAGGAAGCCGGCACGCTGCGTCAGCGGGCGCGCACTGCCGGCATGGACCCGAACTACTGGTATGCGGTCGAGGAAGTGCGCCGGATCAAGCCGGGAACCGTGCAGGAGGTCGTATTCTGGAAACATTCGATCGCTCTGTACCGGGGAACGGACGGCACGTTCCATGCGATCGAAAACCGCTGCGCCCACCGCCAGCTCAAGCTCTCCATCGGCGATGTGCGGGGATGCCGACTGGTGTGCGCTTATCACGGCTGGGAGTATGGCGGGGAAGACCGGCCCGCCGGGGTTCCGTATGACGGCGAAGGGCGGAGCTTTCCCCGCCTGGCCCTCAGGACCTATCCGGTAAAGGTCCGTTATGGCCTGGTCTGGCTTTTTCCCGGAGACCCGGAGAAGGCGGAGCAGCGCCATATCCCGGAGATTCCCGAGCTGGAGGGGCCCGACCGATGGCCCTGCGTGCCGCTGCGCTTTACCTGGTCGGCGCACCACTCGATGGTGGTCGACAATGTGAGCGACTTAACCCACGCGCATCTGCACGGCCTCTACCGGCCCTTCGACGGAGCCACCCTCACCCGCTGCGAGACCGTCGGCGACAATGTGCATCTCGCCTATGACACGCGCGTCGGGCGCGGGCGCGTTTCGGGGCTGTTCGTGGACCACAAGCGGCTCGACACCGACCGAATGGAGCTCTGCTACGAATATCCCTACCAGCGGTCGAACACGGGTGGCGAGATCAAACACTGGCTGTTCGTGCTGCCCATGGGCGAGCGCACCACCCGGGTGTTCTTCCTGTTCTGTTTCAAGTCGCTGAAAATTCCGTTTCTGCCGGTGCGCATTCCCCGTTTCGCCATGGCCGCGGTCATGAAGATCTCCAGCCGTTTGCTGATCGCCCCCCTGCTCAACCAGGACCGGCTTGCGCTCGAAGCGGAACAGGAGGGCTTCGAGAAACACTGGGACGCCCGCCCCGTCGAGTTCAATCCCGTGATCAAGGCCTTTCAGGAGGTGACGGTGCGCAAGTGGCGGGAGCATCTGGCCCGCGAATCCGGGAACGGCGATGCCGCCGCCTGAGACGCTCGACCTCTCGTCGGCGCTGTCGGGCGAGACTTTGCTCGAGGCGGCGGCGATGGTGCTGGGGTTCGTCGTCCTCCTCTTCGTGGCGTCGCTGGTCCTGCCGGGCCGCCGCGTCACGGGCCCCGATGCCGACGGCAACGAACGCGTCTACAAGCTCAACGGCCTCGCGCTCTTCCTGATTACCCTGATCGTGGCGGGTCTCGCCCAGGGCTTCGGCTGGTTCTCTCTTTCGGTGCTGCACACCCACCTGCTCGCCATTTTCGTCGCGGCGAACGGATTCGCGTTTGCTTTCTCCGGCTGGCTTTATTGGCGGGCGGCGCGGGCGCGTCATGCTCCGCCGGGCTTCTGGCAAGGCTATTTCAAAGGCGTCGATGCCGGACCGGTCTGGTTCGGGCTCGACCTGAAGCTGTTCAGCTACCGCCCCTCCCTCATCGGCCTTGCGCTCTTCAACGCATCCTTCGCCGCCGTGCAGTGGGAAACCCATGGCGAGCTGACGCTGGCGATGATACTCTATCAGGCATTCACCTTCGTCTACGTGCTCAACTACTTCCAGTTCGAACACGGAATGATTTACACTTGGGACATCATCAGCGAGCGCTTCGGGTGGATGCTGGTCTGGGGCGATTACGTGCTGGTGCCGTTCTTCTACTGCCTCCCCGGCTGGTGGCTTGTTCATGCGCCGGATTCGCTGTCGCCGGCCGCCGCCGCGGCGCTCATACTGTTGTTCGTTTTCGGTTTCTGGCTGTTCCGCGGCGCCAACCAGCAGAAGCACCGCTTCAAGCGCAACCCCGATATCACGATCTGGGGGCAACCCGCCCGGACTATCGACGGACGCCTCCTGGTCTCCGGCTTTTGGGGAATCGGGCGGCATCTCAACTATACGGGTGAGATCTGCATCTATCTCGCTTTCACGCTGACCGCCGGGTTCGCGTCCTGGGTCCCCTACCTGCTGCCGGCATGGCTGGTGGGTCTCCTGTGGCACCGTTCGATACGCGACGAGCGCCGCTGCCGCGCAAAATACGGCGAACTCTGGGAGCGCTACACGCAGCGGGCGCGCTTCTCGATGCTGCCGTTCATCCATTGAGGACGGGGATGGCGAACCAAATACAAGACAGCATGACGGCCGGGCATACCGCCGACATCCCGCCACCGGTGGAGAAACCCGTTCCGGAACTGACGGGCAGCTGGCCGCTGATCGGCAATTTCAGGGAATTTAGGCAGGACCCGATCGCCATGCTGAGCCGCGGCTGGCGCGAGCATGGCGACCTTTTCCGTTTCAGGCTGGGAGTCAGCGATTTCGTCCTCTTCACCGGGCCCGAGGCTCACGACTTCTATTTCAGGGCTCCGGAGACCCAGCTGGACCCCAAAGCGGTCTACCGCTTCACCGTGCCTATCTTCGGGCGCGGCGTGGCCTACGACGCCTCGCCGGAAATCATGGCGGAGCAGCTCGGCTTCCTGTTTCCCGCGCTCCGCGAGGCCGCCATGCGGAAATTCGCCCTCATCATGTTCGAGGAGGCGAGCGCCTTCGCGGACGCCCTCGGCGAGGAGGGGGACATCGACCTGCCACGCGCGATGAACGACCTCACGGTCAGGATCGCCAGCCGCTGCCTGATCGGACAGGAGGTTCGCGACCGTGTGGACAGCGGGTTCGCCGAGGCCTACCACGACCTGCAGAAGGGTCTCAATACGCTCGGATTCTTCCTGCCCGGCCTGCCTACTCCGGCGCATCGAAGCCGCGACCGGGCCCGGCGCGAGATAGTGGAACTGTTCGGCGGGATCATGGCCCGGCGCCGGCAAGCCGGGGCTAACCCCGACGATTTCATGCAGACGCTCATGAACGCCCGTTACAAGGACGGACGCGCCCTGAGCGACGACGAGATCGCGGGCATCCTGCTGACGGTGCTGTTCGCGGGCCAGCACACCAGCGCGGTGCTGGCGACCTGGACCGGCCTGGAGCTGTTCAGGGCGTCCGCCTACCTGGAGCGGGTGAGGCAGGAGGCGCGGGAGGTTCACCGGGAGGCCGGCTCCATGAGCCTCGACAGCCTCCAGCGTCAGCCGGTGCTGGAAAACGCCGTGCGCGAATGCGAGCGGTTGCATCCGCCGCTGATCATGCTGGTCCGCAAGGTTCTCGAACCCCTGCGATACGGAGACCGTGTCGTGCCTGCCGGCACCATGGCCATGGTGTCGCCGGCGGTTTCACACCGGCTGCCGCATGTCTTCGCCGATCCGGAACGGTTCTTCCCCGATCGTTTCGCGCCGCCCGCCGGCGAGGACAGGCAGCATCACTACGCCCTGATCGGCTTCGGCGGCGGCAAACATGCGTGCATGGGCAAGAATTTCGCCTACATGCAGCTCAAGGCAATCTGGACGGTTCTGCTCGACCGCTTCGATTTCGACTTCGGTGCCGACGCAGGGTTTCCGCGCCCGAACTACGGCAGTTGGGTGACGGGACCCGAGGAGCCGTGCCGGGTCGGCTACCATCGCCGCGCGGAGACGAGCGTCTTCCGATGAGCGGCGCCAGGCGGCGTTACGACGTAGCCGTTGTCGGCGCGGGACCGGTCGGGAGCGTGTGCGCGCTGGCCCATGCGCGCAAGGGCGCCCGCGTGGCCCTTCTTGAAGCCAATCCCAAGGCTTCGGAGCGCATGGCCGGCGAGTGGCTCCATCCGCCGGCCGTCAGGATATTGCGCGAGATCGGGATCGACATGCCGCCCGGCAGCGCCCCGGGCAAGGGTTTCGTGGTGTCCCCCGAGGACGGCTCCGATCCGATTTCGCTTCCCTACCCGGACGAATCCGGGGGTTTGGTTTGCGATCATACAACGCTCGTCTCGAGCCTCCGCGAAGCGACCGAGAACCAAGCCAATATCGATTTCATCTCCCCCGCGCGTGTCAAGGCGGTCGGTGACGGACGGCTCACCTTTTCCGTCGATGGCGATGATCACGCCTTAACCGCCGAACGCATCGTCGGCGCGGACGGCCGGGCCTCGATCGTTCGCCGGTCGCTGGGTTTCTCCATGAACCCGGTGCTCTACTCACGGATGGTGGGGGTCACGATAAACGAAGCGGGCCTGCCCTTCGAAGGCTACGGGCATGTGGTGCTGGGCGGGCCGGGTCCGATCCTCATATACGCTCTGGCGGACGGCCGCGTCCGCGTCATCGTGGATATTCCACCGGACCGCTGGAGCCCCCGGGACCGGGTCGGCTTCCTGTCGGAGTCGTGCGCCGGGCTGCTGCCGGGAGCGCTCGGTTCGGCTTTCGTCGAGGCGTTGCGGGCCGGGCAATTCCATACGGCCGGCAACCAGTTGAGTCCGCGCGTCACATATGGAAGTCCGCGGCGGGTGCTGATCGGCGACGCGGCCGGACACTACCACCCCCTGACGGCAGTCGGCATGACGCTCGGATTCGGCGATGCGCTGGCGCTTGCGGAAAACGGAGTCTTTCACGACTTCGCAGCCAAGCGCTTCCGGGCAACCAGCAGTCCGGAGTTCCTCGCGATGGGTCTCTACGAGGTATTTGCCGATCATCGGAAGGAAGCGGTGGCTGTCAGACAGGCGATGTTCCGGCGTTGGCGGACACATTCCGGTTACCGCGACCGGACCACCCGCATTCTCGCCTGCGAAGACCGTTCCGTGGTCCACCTCTGTCTTGCGTTTTTTTCGACAATAGTCCACGCCGTCTTGGGGGGAAATTCACAGTCGCACCGATCGTTCGCTTCGCGCCAGACCCGCGACATCTTTCGTGACCTCGTGGTTCGTCTGTGGTGGCTCCTGCGTGGCGTTATCGCGTTGCACAGGGCGAAGAGCCTGGGCCGTGAACAGCACGAGCGGGCCCGAGACACTTTGGCCCACGCGCTTCTGCACTCCATGTCTTCCGAGGTCGAAGGCTCCGGACCCGTCCGCCCGAAGGAAATCGAATCGCCCGATGCCGGGCCGGCCTTGAAGAGCGCGGCCCAGCGCCTGCTGAGCCTCCAGCGCGAGGACGGCGGCTGGGAAGGCGAGATGGTCTGGTGCCCCATGCTCACCGCGCAATATGCGCTGCTGCACTGCATTATCGGCCGGCCGCTCGAGCCCGGCCGGCGCCGGCGCGTGCTGCGCTCCTTCGAGCGCACCCGGCTTGAAGGCGGCGCATGGGGCATGCATGAGCACTCGGAGCCGCACCTGTTCGTCACCGCGCTCGTTTATGCCGCGGCGAGGCTGCTCGGCGTCGGGCGCAACGACCCTCTTGTCGAATCGGCCCGGCGGTTCATACAGGCCGAGGGGATTCTGGGGATTCCGAGCTGGGGGAAATTCTGGCTGGCGGTCCTCAACCTCTATGATTGGCGCGGGGTGAACGCGGTTCTGCCGGAACTCTGGAGCCTGCCGCGCCGGATACCGCTGCACCCGTCGAACTGGTATTGCCACACCCGGCTGATCTACATGGCGATGGCGGCGGTTTACGCCCGCCGGTTCCAGATGCCCGTCACGCCGGAGATCGTCGCGCTCCGGGAGGAGCTGTTTCCCGAGGGCTTCGCCGGCGCCGATTTCCCGGCCGCCCGCAACCGCCTGCGCGAGGCCGATCTCTATGCGCGGCCGAGCGTCTGGCTCAGGGCCGGCTACGGGTTGGCGCGGCTGTACGAGCGCTTCCATAGCAAACGCCTGCGGGCAAAATGCACCGAAGCGATTACCGAGCGCATCGGGTGGGAACTGCGGACGACGAGCCACACGAGCATCTCTCCGGTCAGCGGCCTTCTCAATATTCTCGCGCTGTGGCTGCACGACCCGGACGACGCCGATTGCGCGCAGGCGCTGGCGCAGCTGGACGGCTGGATCTGGGAAGACGAGGAAGACGGCGCGCGCGTCACCGGCGCGAGAAGCGCCTCATGGGACACGGGGTTCGCGCTGCAGGCGCTGGCGGCGCTGCCCGAGCACGCCAATGGGGCCGGTGAGGCCCTTCGTCGCGGGGCCGGCTTCCTGCTCGGGCAACGGATCGACAAGAGCTTCGAAGGGTTTCGCGAGGCCCACCGGATCGACCCGAAGGGCGGCTGGTGCTTCGCCGGCGGATGGCATGGCTGGCCGGTGAGCGACTGCACGGCGGAGGCGGTGCTCGGAATTGTCGCGGCCGGCGGAACGGACCGGGCGGCGCTCGGCGATGCGGCCGCCTTCATGTTGCGCACCCAGAACCGCGACGGCGGCTTTGGGAGTTATGAGGCTCGCCGCTCCGCTTTCGGTCTGGAGTGGCTCAATCCGGCCGAGATGTTCGGCGACTCGATGACGGAGCATTCCTTCGTGGAATGCACCGCATCCTGCCTCACGGCGCTTGCCGCGTGCAGGGAACGGGTTCCCGAATTCGCGGACGGGGCGGCGGCGGACGCCGTCTCCCGGGCCGAGTCCTGGCTGCGCCGGGCCCAGGAAGTCGACGGCTCGTGGCGCGGCGTCTGGGGGGTCCAGTTCATCTACGGCACGCTGTTCGGCGTCAGGGGACTGCTGGCCGCCGGGGCGCGCCCCGGAGATCCGGCGCTGCGTTCGGCCTGCCGCTGGCTGCTGGAGCGCCAGCGGGAAGACGGGGGCTGGGGCGAGCACCACAGCGGCTGCCTGACCGGCCGCTATGTGCCGCATGAGGAAAGCCAGATCGTCCAGACCGCCTGGGCCCTGATGGCGCTCCTCGAGGCGGGCGACTCGGACTGGGCCGCGATTTCCCGGGGCGCCCGGTTCCTGCTCGACGCGCAGGACGCCGACGGGGAATGGCCCAAGCAGGACATGGCGGGCGTGTTCTTCCGGACGGCGCTCCTGGATTACGTGCTTTACCGGCAGTATTTCCCGCTGCACGCCCTCGGCCTCTACGAGCGCCGCCGCCGGAGCCGGATGGCCCTCGCCGCCCCCGCCGGCGCGTCGGCTCCGCCCTTGCCGGAAGGGGTTTCCGCCCGTTCCCCGTCCTGAGCGCCGGGAAAAGTTCCCTTGAAATCGGCTCCGGACATTGGATATGGTCGAGCGTGAGGATATGGGGTCGCCTCCCCGGCATGGCGTAGTTTCAGCGCTATCCGCATTCCGTAGGAGGCGGCTCCGGGTCCAGGCCCGGGATCGGACAACCGCCTGATCCAGGGAAAGTCCTGCACGAACGCGGAGTTTTGCAAGAGTCTCTTGGTTGCGCTTGCCCGCGCCAAATCGAATGGAGAAAGTCATCACTCAGAAACATCGGGGGCGTCGCTCCCTCACCCTGCTGACGCTTTTTGCTGCGTGCATGAGTTGCCTGGCGGCAGGCCCGCCCGCAGTCGCCCAGGATGCCGGCCCCGAGGCACGCGGCCTGGAGATTGCGCTTGAAGCCCGCAAGCGTGGGGAAGGTTTTGGCAACCTTGTGTCCCAACTCACGATGGTGTTGCGAACCGCCAAGGGGCAGGAAAGCACGCGCCAGATGCGCCTCAAGACCTTTGAAGTCGCCAATGCCGGCGACAAGACGCTGTTCGTTTTCGATAAGCCTCGCGACGTCAGCGGCACGGCGTTTCTCATCCACTCTCATCGTGACAAGCCGGATGATCTCTGGATCTTTCTGCCTGCGCTGAATCGGGTAAAACGCATCAGTTCGTCCAACCAGTCGGGCTCGTTCATGGGCAGCGAGTTCGCCTACGAAGACATAACCACCCAGGAAATCGAGAAGTTCACGCACAAATATCTTCGTGACGAGCCGTGCGGCGATCTGACCTGTACGGTCACCGAGCGCACTCCGCGGGGAGAGGATTCGGGCTACAGCCGGCAATTGGTCTGGCACGACAAGAAGGAGTACCGCGCTTGGCGCGTCGAGTACTACGACCGCCGGAACGAGCTCCTCAAGACCCTGACGGTGGCGGACTACGAGCTTCACCTGGACCGGTACTGGTACGCCGGGAAGCAAACGATGGTGAATCACCTCACCGGGAAGAGCACCGTGCTGAAAGCGTCGGATGTGCAACTCCAGGCAGACCTTAATGAGCGCGACTTCACCCGAACCGGGTTGCGGCGCGCACGCTGATGGCTCGTCGGCCAGTGCTGCGCCGGGTAAAGCTGGCCGCAGTCGGAATCGCGGCGCTGGGTATCGCGACACTGGGCATTGCGTCCGGCGCATCGGGTAAATCGCTGATCGATTCCCATGAGTTTTCCGGAAGCGTGACCGTAGAGAATCGCTGGTTTCCAAAGACCCCCGCCATTCCCGAGCAGAAGGATTTCGGCGTCAACCTCATTGCCGCGCCGGAGTTGTACTTGGAGAGCGCGGACGGAACCAGCCTTACGCTAGAGGGCTTCTATCGATACGACAGCAGCGACTCGGTCCGCAGCCATGCCGATCTGCGCAAGGCGTATCTCCTGTTTGTCGGCCAGATCGAGGACCAGGAGTGGGAACTGCGCCTTGGCGTCGATCGCGTCTTCTGGGGGGTGGCCGAATCGCGCCATCTCGTCGACATCGTCAACCAAACCGACCTCGTCGAGAATCCAAGTGAAGAGGTCAAGCTCGGCCAGCCCATGGCGCACCTGACCCTGTCCGGTGAATGGGGTGCGGCCGAACTGTTCGCTCTTCCCTATCACCGCCTCCGCACCTTTCCGGGACGTCACGGCCGGCTGCGCAGTGCGTTTGTCGTCGACAACGACCGGGCGATGTACGAAAGCGGTGCGGAGGAACGGCATTTTGACGTTGCGGCCCGCTACAGTCACAGCGTGGGCCTGTTCGACATCGGTCTGAGCGTTTTCGACGGCACCAGCCGCGAGCCCAATTTGCAGCCGGCTTTTCCTCTTTGCGCGTTGGACCCGGGCGCCTGTGTCTTGGTCCCGCTCTATGAGCAGATACGCCAATATGGGCTGGACGCCCAGATGACCTACGAGGCGTGGCTGTTGAAACTCGAAGCCATTCGCCGCATGGGCGCACGGAACGCTCTCGGCGAGGAAGAGGATTACACGGCCTTTGTGGCGGGCGGGGAGTACACGTTCTATGCGGTTTTCGATACGGACATCGATTTGGGTCTTCTGGCCGAATGGAATCGGGACAGCCGGCAGATGAGGGCGACCAACATATTTCAAAACGATATGTTTGCCGCCGTGCGGCTTGCGTTCAACGATTTCGCGAGTACCGATCTTCTTGTCGGAATTCTGGAGGATGTCGATACACGTTCGCGCAGCTTCAATGCCCAGTTCAACCGCCGCCTTAACGATTCGCTGACGCTCAACGTCGAGGCGACGTTCTTTCACAATATCGCCGCGGACGATGCCGCCTACTCCACCCGCCGCGACAACTTCGTCAGTATTGGCCTGACATACAGTTTCTAGGTTCCCGTAAGGCGTAGACGACACGGCCAATCGCCATTGGCTCAATGTGGGATCAAGTATATTATTCCCCAAGTGTACATGAGAGGGGGTTTCCATGCGCATGGCCTCAATCATTCGCCGGGTATCTTGTCTCGCCGTCGCCGGCGCAATCGCCGCCGGGTTCGGCGGCGCGGCCGCCGCCGAGGGGCTTTATGCCGGTGTCGGAGGCGGTTTCGTCTTCCCACGGGATTCCGACATCAACGGACAGGCGACCGCGGCCTTTCCGACCCCGGTGGACGCCACCGCGAAGTCCGACCGGGGCCTCGCCGTCAGCGGGGCGGTGGGCTACCGGTTTGCCGACGGACTGCGCGTCGAAGGCGAGCTAAGCTACCGCAAGTACGACTTCAAGACGATTAACGTAAGGGAGCCGGGCGGCCTTGCCGTCCTCATTCCCGGCTTCGCCGACCTGAACGCGCAGCAACAGGCTGGCGCCCTGAATGCCCTGAGGGGAACGAGAGAGCTGGAAGGCGATCTTCGGTCACTCACGCTGATGGCCAATCTCTACTATGATTTCGATCTGGGCCTCGACTTTAAGCCTTATGTCGGCGGGGGCATCGGGTTGAGCCGCGTTTCCGTGGAGGGGAGCGTCTCCGGCCGGAAGACCGTCGATGACGACGATACCGTAATGGCCTACCAGTTGGGCGCCGGCCTGGGTTACCGGGTTGGCGGCTCGGATGACCGGCCCGTCACAATCAGCGTGGACTTTCGGCACTTCGCTACCGCGGACCCGACGTTCGAGGGGGCACTGACGGGAACGCCGTTCGACGCGGAGATCGGTGGAAACTATGTGGGTATCGGCCTCAGGTTCAGGCTCTGAACCGTCCCCGTTCCGGAAGCCTCGTTTTCGGTCAACAGGATAAATCCATTACCCCGGGCCTCTGCTTGCCCCGACAGCGCAAATCAAACCTGATCAGCCGCCTGCTGTCCGGCGGGCTGCGCCATGGGCGCCGATTCGTGCGATGCGGAAGACCCCTTTTGTAAACACAACCCAGGTCCATTATAGTAGGATTGGTCTTATCGAGGCTCTTGCGGTGTCGTAATGACCCCTTGTTCCAAGTCTAG
>JAJECC010000005.1 GCA_022822205.1 Rhodospirillales bacterium
TCGACCCAATACCCGGAGATACAAACGCTTCCGCGAAACCCAACTGACCCTTGCCGCTCATCGACCCCTCCAACGGTTGATGACACCAATGAATCACATCACAAACACATTGAGAATCCCCTTTTCGCAGAGGAATCCTCCAGGGGAGAGGGGATTTTGTGCCGCGAAAAACCACATTTTGCCGGTGATTTACGCCGCCCGGCCGCCGCTGAACGGAGTGCGTGACGATTTCGAAACAATATCGTAATATCCGCGCGCTTATGGCCACCCGGCGCGGCATCCGATCGACCTTGCCGCACGTTCCGCCAGTTCCCGCGCCTGACAGCGAGCCGACCGGAAATGGTCACGCCCGGCGGGGAGCGTTAGCCCAATTGGCTAGTGCTGGCTTGAACGACGCCCCACACCGCCAACGAGTTGGCAGGGACGCCGACTTTCGGCGACCGGCGGCGCCAAAAGCAGGTTGGCATATGGCTGCCACTATTGTTATCAACACGGTCCCTAGACCGGAAATGACTGGATTTTGGGCAAAAAGAGGGTGTGAATTTTGACGCGGTTCGGGCTACCAGAGAGGCAGGGACTTTACGATCCGGCGAATGAACACGATGCGTGCGGTATCGGTTTCGTGGCCGATATCAAGAATCGCAAGAGCCACGACATCGTCTCCTGGGGCTTGGATATCCTCGAAAACCTGAGCCATCGCGGCGCGGCCGGCGCGGACCCGCTGGTGGGCGACGGCGCCGGCATCCTGATTCAGCTTCCCCACCGGTTCCTGGCGGCCGAGTGCGCCGAACTCGGCTTCTCCCTGCCGGCCGAAGGCGACTACGGGGTCGGCATGGTCTACCTGCCCCAGGACGAAAAGGCCAGGGTGGCCTGCGAGGCGGCCATCGCGAAAGTTGTCGGGGACGAGGGTCAGTCGGTTCTCGGCTGGCGCGATTTGCCGACCGACAATAGCTGGCTGAGCGACAGTGTCCGCGAGATCGAGCCGTTCATCCGCCAGGTATTCATCACCCGCGGCGACAACTGCGCCGACACGGATGCCTTCGAACGCAAGTTGTTCGTGATCCGCAAGCAGTGCCACATGGTCATTCGGGAACAACAGCTGGCCGGCGACGAGTTTTACTACGTCCCGTCCATGTCGGCCCGGACCATCTGCTTCAAGGGCATGATGCTGGCCGGGCGGATCAAGAAGTATTTCACCGATTTGGGCGACGAGCGCCTGGAATCGGCGCTCGCGCTGGTCCACCAGCGTTTTTCGACCAACACCTTCCCGTCCTGGCAACTCGCTCACCCGTTCCGCTATCTCTGTCATAACGGCGAGATCAACACGCTCCGCGGCAACATCAACTGGATGGCTGCCCGGCGGCACAACATGTCGTCCGACGTCCTGGGCGACGATCTCGACAAATTGTGGCCGCTGATCGGCGATGGCGCATCCGATTCCGCGACCTTCGACAATGCTCTCGAGCTCCTCGTGGCCGGCGGTTACAGCCTGGCCCACGCCATGATGCTGATGATCCCGGAAGCCTGGGCCGACAATCCGCTGATGGATGACGAACGCCGCGCCTTCTACGAGTATCATGCCGCGCTGATGGAGCCCTGGGACGGGCCCGCGGCGGTCGCCTTTACCGACGGCAAGCAGATCGGCGCCACACTGGACAGAAACGGCCTTCGGCCGGCCCGCTATGTGGTCACCGAGGACGACATCGTCGTCATGGGCTCCGAGGTCGGCGTCTTGCCCATCCCGGAGGAGAAGATCGTCAAGAAATGGCGGCTCCAGCCGGGCAAGATGTTCCTCATCGACCTGGAGGAAGGCCGGATCATCGACGACGAGGAACTGAAGGCCGATCTCGCCAAGGCGCAGCCCTACCAGACATGGCTGAACCAGACACAGATCGTGCTTGAAGATCTGCCGTCCGACGTAGAGGCGATGGCGCCCGATCAGCAGACCCTTCTGGACCGTCAGCAGGCCTTCGGCTACACCCAGGAGGACATCAAGTTCTTCCTCGCTCCCATGTCCATCAGCGGCCAGGACCCGGTGGGCTCCATGGGCCGGGACATTCCCCACGCGGTGCTCTCCGACCGCCCGAAGATGCTCTACGACTACTTCAAGCAGAGCTTCGCCCAGGTGACCAACCCGCCCATCGACCCGATCCGCGAGGAATTGGTGATGTCGCTGGTTTCGCTTATTGGGCCCCGGCCCAACCTGCTGGACCTGGATACCGGCGGGAAGCACATGCGCCTCGAAGTGCGTCAGCCGATCCTGACCAACATCGATCTGGAAAAAATTCGCCATATCGAAAGTCAAAGCGAATCCCCTTTCCGCTCCATTACCCTCGATATGTGTTTCCCGGCGCCGGAGGGCATCGGCGGGATGGCCGAGGCCATCGATGCGCTCTGCAAACGCGCCGCCGAAGTGGTGCTCGAGGGACACAATATACTTATCCTTTCCGACCGCTCGGTCGATGCGGGCAACGTCGCCATTCCGGCGCTGCTCGCCACCGGCGCGGTGCATCATCACCTGATCCGCGAAGGACTGCGGACCGAATCGGGCCTGGTGATCGAGACCGGCGAGGCCCGCCAGGTTCACGATTTCTGCCTGCTCGCGGGATACGGCGCCGAGGCGGTCAATCCCTACCTGGCCTTCGATACCATCACCGATGCAAAGGACGATCTGCCGGACGATCTGGACATCGCCGAGGCGCATACGCGCTACATCAAGGCGGTCGACAAGGGCATGCTGAAGGTGATGTCGAAAATGGGCATCTCCACCTACCAGTCCTACTGCGGGGCCCAGATTTTCGACGCGGTCGGCCTGGCCAGCGAGTTCGTCGACAAATATTTCGCCGGCACGGCAACCGCGATCGAGGGCGTCGGACTTGAGCAGATCGCCGAAGAGACGCTTCGGCGTCACAAGCTCGCCTTTGGCGATGCGCCGATCTATCGCGATTCGCTGGATGTCGGCGGCGAGTTCGCCTACCGCATCCGGGGCGAAGACCATATGTGGTCGCCGGAAACCATCTCGCTTCTCCAGCACTCGGCGCGGGCCAACGCCCGGGACACCTATGACGAATATGCCCGGGTGATGAACGACCAGAGCCGCAAGCTCAAGAATTTGCGCGGGCTGATGGAGTTCAAGTTCGACGAGAGCCGGGCGGTTCCCCTGGAAGAGGTGGAGCCGGCTTCGGAAATCGTCAAACGCTTCGTCACCGGCGCCATGTCGTTCGGCTCGATCTCCTTCGAAGCGCACACGAACCTCGCCATCGCCATGAATCGCATCGGCGGCAAATCCAACACGGGTGAAGGCGGTGAACAGCCGGAGCGCTTCGTCCAGCTTGCCAACGGCGATTCCATGCGCTCGGCGATCAAGCAGGTGGCCTCGGGCCGGTTCGGCGTCACCACCGAGTATCTGCGGAATTCGGACGAAATTCAGATCAAGATGGCGCAGGGCGCCAAGCCCGGCGAGGGCGGCCAGCTTCCCGGGCACAAGGTCGACGAAACCATCGCCCAGGTACGGCACTCCACCCCGGGAGTCGGTCTGATTTCACCGCCGCCGCACCACGACATCTATTCCATCGAAGACCTGGCGCAGCTCATCCATGATCTGAAAAACGTCAACCCGTCGGCGCGGATCAGCGTCAAATTGGTCTCCATCGTCGGCGTGGGCACAATCGCCGCCGGCGTCTCGAAGGCCCATGCGGATCACGTCCTGATTTCCGGCTCCGACGGCGGCACCGGCGCCAGCCCGATTACGTCAATTCTCCATGCGGGCGCGCCGTGGGAGATCGGCCTTGCCGAGACCCACCAGACGCTGGTGCTGAACAAGCTCCGCGGTCGGATTTGCGTCCAGGTGGACGGCGGCATGCGGACCGGACGCGACGTGGCCATCGGGGCGCTGCTCGGCGCCGACGAATACGGCATCGCGACCGCGGCCTTGGTGGCATCCGGCTGCATCATGATGCGCAAGTGCCATCTCAACACCTGCCCGGTCGGCATCGCGACGCAGGACCCCATACTGCGAAAACGGTTCAAGGGCCAGCCGGAGCACGTGGTCAACTATCTGTTCCTGGTCGCCGAGGAAGTTCGCGGGATCATGGCCAGGCTCGGCCTCCGGACGATCGACGAAATGATCGGCCGGGTGGACCTGCTGGACAGCCGGGAGGCCGTCGATCACTGGAAGGCCCAGGGCATCGACCTGAGCCGGCTGCTCTACAAGCCGGAAATGGGTCCCGACGTCGCGGTCTACAATTGCGAAGACCAGGATCACGGGCTCGACAAGGCCCTCGACAACGAACTCATCGCCCAGGCGCGTCCGGCTCTCGACGAACGGAAGCCGGTCAAGATCGAGACCGATGTCCGGAACATCAACCGGACCGTCGGGGCCATGCTGTCGGGCGAGGTCGCCGAGCGCTACGGCCATGAAGGTCTCCCGGAAGATACGATTTTCGTCAAGGGCAAGGGCTCGGCCGGACAGAGCTTCGGCGCCTTCCTCTCGAAGGGCGTGACCTTCGAGCTCGAGGGCGACGCCAACGACTATACGGGCAAGGGGCTTTCCGGCGGGCGGCTGATCATCTATCCGCCGAAGGAATCGCGCATCGTCGCGGAAGAAAACATGATTATCGGCAATGTGGCGCTTTATGGCGCCATTGCCGGCGAATGCTTCTTCCGGGGCGTTGCCGGCGAGCGCTTCTGCGTCCGGAATTCCGGCGCGACCGCGGTTGTCGAAGGGGTCGGCGACCATGGATGCGAATACATGACCGGCGGCGTGGTCGTGGTCATCGGCCAGACGGGCCGGAACTTCGCGGCCGGGATGAGCGGCGGCATCGCCTATGTGCTGGACGAGGCCGGCGACTTCGAACGCCGCTGCAATCTCGCCATGGTCGACCTGGAGCCGATCTCGGACGAAGACCGGATGCACGAGGATGTCGGCCACCAGCGAGGGGATCTCGAGGCCCACGGGCTGGTCGACATCATGCATGACATGACCGGCTACGACGCGTTGAGGCTCCACAAGCTGATCGAGCAGCATATGCACCTGACCGACAGCAGCCGGGCCCGCGAAATACTCGAGAATTGGGATGCCTACCTGCCGAAGTTCGTCAAGGTGATGCCGGTGGACTACCGCCGGGCGCTGCAGGAAATGCAGCAACGGGCCCGCGACGGCGACCGGGCCAATGTGGGCATGGCGGTCGGAGACTAGTCATGGGAAAAGTCACCGGCTTCATGGACTACGCGCCCCGCGAACGCTCCTACGAGAAAGTCGAGGATCGTGTCGAGCACTACAGGGAATTCCTGATCCCGCTTCCCGACGCCGAACTGTCGCGGCAGGGCGCCCGATGCATGGATTGCGGCATCCCCTACTGCCACCAGGGATGCCCGGTTAACAACATCATTCCGGACTGGAACGATCTGGTCTATCGGCGGGAGTGGAAACGGGCGAGCGATGTCCTCCACTCGACGAACAACTTCCCCGAATTTACCGGCCGCATCTGCCCGGCGCCCTGCGAAGCCGCCTGTACCCTGAACATCATCGACGAGCCGGTGACCATCAAGACCATCGAGTGCGCCATCGTCGATCGCGCCTGGTCGGAAGGGTGGATCGAGCCGCAACTTCCCCCCCACAAGACCGGCAAGACGGTCGCGGTCATCGGATCGGGCCCGGCGGGCATGGCCTGCGCCCAGCAGCTGGCCCGGGCCGGCCACGACGTGACGCTGTTCGAGAAGAACCGGACCATCGGCGGCCTGCTGCGTTACGGCATCCCGGACTTCAAAATGGAGAAGCATCTGATCGACCGCCGGGCCGGCCAGATGGCGGCCGAGGGCGTCACGGTCGAGACCGGGGTTCATGTCGGCGTCGACATACCCATCAAGGAGATTTTCGACCGGTTTGACGCGGTCGCCCTGGCGGGCGGCGCCGAACAACCCCGTGACCTGCCGGTCCCCGGACGCGAACTTGACGGCATCCACTTCGCCATGGATTTCCTGACCCAGCAGAACCGCCGGGTCGCCGAAGAGCCGTTCAGCACCAACAAGGAAATCTGGGCAACCGACAAGCACGTCATGGTCATCGGCGGCGGCGATACCGGCTCGGACTGCGTCGGCACCTCGTTCCGCCACAAGGCGGCCAGCGTCACCCAGATTGAAATCATGCCGAAACCGCCGGAGCGGGAAAACAAGGAGCTGACCTGGCCCAATTGGCCGATGAAGCTCCGCACCTCAACCTCTCACGAGGAAGGGGCCAGCCGCGACTGGGCCCTGACCACCAAATCGTTCACCGGAGAGGACGGCAAGGTCACCGGCCTCGAAACCGTCCGGGTCGACTGGCAGCCGGACGATGACGGCCGGTTGCGGATGTCGGAGGTTTCCGGTTCGGAGGAGGTCATCAAGGCGGACCTCGTGTTGTTGGCCATGGGCTTCGTCCACCCCGTCCACGAGGGAATGATCGAGGATTTGAAAGTCGATCTCGACGGCCGCGGCAATGTCTCCGCCGACACCGAGGACTATCACACCTCCATCGACGGCGTGTTTGCCGCCGGCGATATGCGGCGCGGCCAATCCCTGGTCGTGTGGGCGATCCGCGAAGGCCGGCAATGCGCCCGCGCGATCGACGAATTTTTGATGGGCCACTCCGAACTTCCCCGTTAGGCGCCGGCTGTTCGAGAGCATTTGAACAACTTATTGTGTCTTACCGGCGGCCCCGGCCGTACCCACAACTGCTTTAGGGTCTAAATTCAATTAGGGGATGTTCCTTTTTGCGAATTTGTGATTCAAGCTTCCCCCGCACCCGCTGTCGCCATCACCGGGTCGGTCAATTCGTCCGAATTGACCTTATTTGACCCGGTGATCCACGTGGATGGCCGGCCTGCGCCGTCCGAAAGTCGGCTTCGGCCGACTGAAGGCCGGATCGCAGTTTGCCCTCCGGCCGGCGAAGCCAGTCCGGTGGGCCCGGCCATGACGCAATTCAATTGAGTCCTGAGCCTAGGCCGGCGTGACCTTGAGGTTGCGAAAGAACCCGTCGGTTCCGTTGTCGACGTAGAGCCCCACCGCGCCCGACGCATCGCCGCCGAGCTTCAGATCGTTGATCCACAAGGTCGGCTGGCCGGCGCCGTGGACGTACAGCTTGGCGGTCCCGCCCGACACCACCACCCGCAACGACGTCCATTCGGCCGGCGCCAGATCCACATAGGCCTCGTACTCGCCCGCGGCCTCGGCGCGCAGCCGGTCGAATTTGTAGTCGGGATAGGAAAAGTACTGGGTGGCCCGGTTGCGCCGGAGCTGCACCTCGGCGCGGCCGTTGGTCGGGCGGATATACATGCTCTCGAACCGGGAGCAGTCCGGCGCGATCCGGAACGCGACGCCGATGAACCCGCGGGCGCCGCCCACGGCATCGGGCAGCACATCGCCCGCCACCTCCACGTCGATGGCGCCGTCCCGGAATTCAAGCCCGTCCAGCATGACGAAGGTCGGCTCGTCGGCCGCCGCGACCTCCTTGAGCTTTTGCACCCTGAGCGCCGCCCAGCCCCGATGCTCGCCGATTTCCATGGTCACCTGATGGGCGGTCAAACCGTCCAGACTGTCGAGCGCATGTTCCACGATTCCCACCTTCCCGCGTGATGATCAAATGCCGTAATACCACGGCGCGAACAGGGTGAATGCAAGCCACAAAACGATGACCAGCGGTACGCCGGTGCGGCGTTCCCCGGTGGCCGCCGCCACGATCCGGCAAGGCGGGCGCGTTCGAGAGCCCGGCGCGAAATGGACTGAAGAACTAAGTTTCCAAACGGCGGCGGGAAGCGGTGAAAAGTAATCATGAAGAATTCACGGTAATTGTTTAGTAGAGCCGTTTTTGGGAACATCCCAAGCGGACGTAAATCCGAACCAATATTCTCCCCGCGGACTTGCCGGCGATCCGCCACAGTTTTGTCACATTTCATCATCCGGTTCCGCCCCTTGAGAATACTCGAATTTTCCTCAAATCCGGTTCGAATACTGTGCCTAGTTTTGGAAGTTTTGCACACCGGTTAAATTGCTGAAATATCAACGGAATTTGCGCGACGCGAAAGGGGCGGTTTATGATCCGCTTAAATTTCGTGTTTAATTTCAGCAACTTATGGCGTTCGCCTTAAAGGGATAGTCAACTCCCGGATTTTCCCGCCTGATCGGACCGCCGGCCCGGGCTCAATTATCGACAGGGTTATCCACAGCACGGGAGACTGGCCGGCCCGTTGCACCTGCGCCAAAATTGTCCACTAAGTAACGGATATTCATCGACTTTTTGTCCGCCTTGACGGGCCGCGGCCGATTTGATGCAATCCGCCGCCCCAAGCCCGAGACGGTACGGCAGTCGCAAATGAGCAGTTCCGGCACAATTATCCAGATCCAGGCCGACGACGGGGGCGCGTTCGATGCCTACCTCGCGCCGCCGCCCGCGGAGCCCGGCCCGGCCCTGGTACTGGTTCAAGAGATTTTCGGGATTACCGGCTGGGTCAAGGAGACCGCGGACATGTTCGCCGCCGAAGGCTATATGGTCGCGGCGCCCGATATGTTCTGGCGGCTGGAGCCCAACTTCGTCGCCGACCACGACGCGCCCGAGCAGCGCCGGCGGGGCCTCGCCTACCGGGGCGAGATCGATCACGGCAAGGGCGTTTCGGATATCGGCGCGCTGCTCCGTCATCTATGCGGGCTGCCGGCCTGCAACGGCAGGAAGGCGGTTACCGGCTTCTGCCTCGGCGGCACGTTCGCCTATCTCTCCTCGGCCCGGCTGGAGATCGATAAGGCGGTTTCGTATTACGGCACCCAGATTCACGAGTTTCTCGGCGAGGGCAAGAACATCGGCTGCCCCTTGATGATGCACATGGGCGAACACGATGACGCGTTTCCGGCCGAGGACCGGAACCGGATTCATGCCGCGCTCATCGGCATCCCGCATGTCAGCATCTACATGTACGATGCCGGACACGCTTTCTGTAACACCCACCGGCCGTCTCACTACGCCGCCGAAGAGGCCCGGAAGGCCCACGAACGAACGCTTACGTTCTTCGGTTCGTTGAAGTAGCCGCCACGCTGAGCGAGGAAATTTCATGCCTGGATCCCCTTCCGGCCCGTTATCGGGATTGCGCGTCTTCGATTTGACGCGGATTCTTGCCGGCCCCACCTGTACGCAAATTCTGGGCGACCTCGGCGCCGACATCATCAAGATCGAGCGCCCGGGCGCCGGGGACGATACCCGGAAGTGGGGGCCGCCGTTCATCCGGGACGGCGACGGCAACGAGACCAAGGAAGCGGCCTATTTCCAGGCCGCCAACCGCAACAAGCGGTCCGTCACCCTGGATCTGACCAGCGGCGCCGGTCAGGAAATCGCCCGCTCGCTGATCGCCAAATCGGATGTGCTGGTGGAGAACTTCAGGAAGGGCGCGCTCGACAAATACGGACTTGGCTACCGCCAACTCAAGGATGACTTCCCGGGCCTCATCTACTGCTCGGTTACCGGCTTCGGCCATACCGGGCCGGACGCCGACAAGCCCGGCTACGACTTCCTCGTCCAGGGACGGGGCGGCCTGATGAGCATCACCGGCGCCGCAGACGGAGAACCCCTCAGGGTCGGCGTCCCGATCTCCGACGTGATGACCGGCATGTGGTCGGCGGTCTCGGTCTGTGCGGCGCTCCGCCACCGCGAGGTCACCGGCGAGGGCCAGCATATCGACGTCAGCCTGCTGGATGCGACCGTCGCGACGTTGACGAATCAGGGTCTCAACTATCTCGCCGGCCGCGAGGTGCCCGACAGGATCGGCAACTCACACCCCAATATCGTGCCTTATCAGGTCTTCGAGACCGCCGACGGCAATATCGTCATCGCCGTCGGAAACGACCGGCAGTGGCTGCGCTTCTGCGAGTTCGCCGGCATTGCGGATCTCGCGAGGGACGAACGATTTGCCGCGAACGAAGGACGGGTCCGCAACCGGGAGGAATTGGTGCCGAAGCTCGCCGAAATATTCAAGGCGCAAACCTCGGCCTACTGGCTGGAGGGCCTCGATTCCATCAACATCAGCTGCGGCCCGATCAACCGCCTGGACGAGGTTTTCGAGGATCCGCAGGTTCGGGCCCGCGGCATGGAAATCGAAATGCCCCACCCCGGCGCCGGGTCGGCGCCCGTCCACTTGATCGGCAGTCCGATCAATATGTCGGAAAGTCCGGTCGATTACCGGCATGCGCCGCCGCTGCTGGGACAGCACACGGACGAAATCCTCAAAGAACTGCTGGATATGGACGAGGCCGAGCGGGCCCGCCTCCGCGGCGAGGCCGTAATCTAGAATCCGTACTCGATCAGGGGACACAAGGAATATCCGACCGGCAACGACATGCTTCGACGCGTAACGACTGGTTTTGCAATAACTCGTTGCTCTGAATATACATTTTCTCCTCTGATCGGCTCGTGCCCCCTTCAACTTCGCCACCGATGGCCATAGATTCGACGCCGAGTTGAGG
>JAJECC010000144.1 GCA_022822205.1 Rhodospirillales bacterium
GGGCCTCCCGGTTCCAGGCATGCCAGTGGACCGGATTGTCCTTGTGCTGCAGCAGATAGGGGCTGGCTTCGTTGGCGAGAAGGTTTGCCGGCATGTGTTTGTTCCTGGTTGCCGCCGGCGGGCGGGAGACATAAAGTCGGCGCGCCGCCGCGGGGGATGAGCCCTGCGGACCGTAGCCCGCCGGGGCGGCAATAAAAACCGCAATTTGAGGACGGACTTGAGGAAAAACCCCCGTAATAAGAGAAATATATTGGTAATCCTAACGAGTTAGTAGAAATCATGGGCAGCGAATCCACGGATACGATTTGCGCGCTGGCATCGGGGAGCGGCCGGGCCGGAATCGCCGTGTTTCGCGTTTCGGGCCCGAAAGCCTTATGGATTCTGCGACGATTGACCGGCCGAAACGAGTTCGAGCCCCGCCGGGTCTATCACGCCGAATTTTCCGATCCCGTTTCGGGCGAGGTCGTCGACGACGGCCTGGCGCTCTATTTTTCGGCCCCGAACAGCTTTACCGGCGAGGATGTGGCGGAAATTCACGTTCATGGCGGCCGGGCCGTGATCGCCGATATGCTGTCGGCCGTCATGGCGGCCGGCGGGGTACGGCTGGCCGAGCCGGGAGAGTTCACCCGCCGCGCATTTGCCGCCGGCAAGATGGACCTGACCGCCGCCGAGGCCCTGGCCGACCTCGTGGACGCGGAAACCACGGCGCAGCGCCGCCAGGCCCGCCGCCAGCTGAGCGGCGCCCTCGGCGATTTGTGCCTGGAATGGCGCGCCCGCCTCGTTCGCGCCATCGCCTATTTCGAAGCGGAGATCGATTTCTCCGACGAGGATCTGCCCGGCGGGCTGCCGGCCCGGACCGCCGCCGAAATCGGCGCAATTCGGGGGGAAATCGAGTCGCGGCTGGCGGACCGGCAAACGGGCGAGCGTATCCGCGACGGCTTGCGGGTTGCAATCGTCGGACCGCCCAACGCCGGGAAGTCCACCCTGCTGAACTGCCTGGCGGGCCGCGATGCGGCCATCGTTTCCGAGACCGCGGGAACCACCCGGGACGTGATCGAGGCCCATCTCGACCTCGGGGGCTACGCGGTGATTCTCGCCGATACGGCCGGCATCCGGGCCACCGAGGATGCGGTCGAGGCCGAGGGGGTGCGCCGGGCGGCGCGGACCGCCGAGGAGGCGGACGTGCGCCTCGTGGTCCTCGACGGCGCAACCTGGCCGGAGGTTCCGCCCGATGTCGCCGGCGCGGCGGCCCCGGACGACATCGTGGTGCTCAACAAGTGCGACCTGATTGATTCCGGCGCGATAAAGGGGGAATTGGACCTGTCGCCGCTGCCCGTTTCCGCCCTCGGCGGCCATGGGATGGACATGGTGGTCGCCGAACTCACCCGGCGGGTGTCCCGCCTGTCCGGCGGCGGCGAAGCGCCGGTCGTTACCCGGGCCCGGCATCGCGCCGCCCTCGAAAAATGCGTCGAGGCCCTGACCCGGTTCGACCCGGAGAAATCCAGCGAACTCGCCGCCGAGGATCTTCGTTTGGCGGCGCGGTCCCTGGGCCGGGTCATCGGCGAGATCGATGTGGAGGATGTCCTGGATGTTATTTTCCGGGACTTTTGTATCGGCAAGTAATCCGAGCACGCCTCGCCGCACGGATGTTTCACGTGAAACACTCCGTATATGGCCGTATATGGCCATATATGGGCGGGATACGGCCTCGGGGTTTGACTTGATTTGGCGCCAATCCTACATTCCCGTGCGATGACGGATATTCCTGCATATGACGTCCTGGTGGTGGGCGGCGGGCACGCCGGCTGCGAGGCGGCGGCGGCCGCGGCGCGCATGGGCGCGCGGACGGCGCTCCTCACCCATCGCCTCGACACGGTGGGCGAAATGTCCTGCAACCCGGCCATCGGCGGCCTCGCCAAGGGCCAGTTGGCGCGGGAGGTGGACGCCCTCGACGGGATCATGGGACGGGCCATCGACCGGGCGGGCATTCAGTTCCGGATGCTCAATCGCCGGAAGGGGCCCGCGGTCCGGGGCCCCCGCGCCCAGGCCGACCGGAAGCTGTACCGCCGGGCCGTCCGGAAGCTGTTGTCCGGACAGGAGAACCTCGATCTCGCCGCCCAGCCGGTGGAGAACCTGATCCGCGCCGCCGATGGCTCAGTCGAAGGCGTGATTACGGCGGATGGCCAATCCTGGCGGGCCGGGGCCGTGATCATCACCACCGGCACCTTTCTTCGCGGACTGATCCACCGGGGAGACGACCAGACGCCGGCCGGCCGGGTCGGCGAAAAGCCGTCGGTGGGCCTTGCCGCCGCCCTCGAGGGCCTGGGCCTCGCCATGGGCCGGCTGAAGACCGGCACGCCGCCCAGGCTGGACGGCCGGACCATCGACTGGGCCGGGCTGGAGGTTCAGCCCGGAGACGATCCGCCGACGCCGTTTTCTTTTCTCACCGACAGGATCAGGGTGCCGCAGGTCCCGTGCCACATCACCGGCACCACGGAGGCCAGCCACGACATCATCCGCGCGAACCTTCACCGGGCGCCCATGTATTCGGGCCGGATCGAGAGCGCCGGACCCCGCTATTGCCCCTCCATCGAAGACAAGGTGGTGCGTTTCGCGGACCGCTCCCGGCACCGGATTTTCCTGGAACCCGAGGGGCTCGACGACCATACGGTCTATCCCAACGGCATCTCGACCTCGTTGCCGGCGGACGTTCAGCTCGCCATGCTGAAGACCATCCCGGGTCTCGAGAGGGCCGGCGTCATCCGCCCCGGCTACGCCATCGAATACGATTTCGTCGATCCCCGCGAACTCTACCCCAGCCTGGAAACCAAGCGGATTTCCCGGCTTTTTCTGGCCGGCCAGATCAACGGCACGACGGGCTACGAAGAGGCCGCCGGCCAGGGGATCATGGCCGGAATCAACGCGGCCCGCCGGGCGGCCGGCGGCGAACCTATCGTCCTCGATCGCGCCGATGCCTATATCGGGGTGATGATCGATGATTTGGTGACCCGCGGCACCCAGGAGCCCTACCGGATGTTCACGTCCCGGGCCGAGTACCGGCTCAGCCTCAGGGCCGACAATGCCGATCTCCGGCTGACGCCCATCGGCCTCGACGCCGGCTGCATCGGTCCGGACCGCGCCCGGGCCTTCGCCGCCAAGTCGGCCGCCCTCGACCATGCCATGGCCTTCGTCAAATCGACCAGGGCGACGACGGCCGAACTGGCCCGCGCGGGCATCCGGGTCAACCGGGACGGCGCGCGGCGGTCCATCCACGATCTGCTGGGCTATCCGGATGTGGACCTCGCCCGGCTCGGCGACCATTGGCCGGCGCTCCGGGACCTGCGCCCCGACGTTGCCGAACAGCTGGAAATATCCGGCCGCTACGCGGGCTACATGGAGCGCCAGGAGGCGGACATCGTCGCCTTCAAGAAGCAGGAATCCCTGCACCTGCCCCGGGACTTCGCCTACGAAGAGGTCGCCGGCCTGTCGAACGAAATACGCGGCAAGCTGAGCGCGGCCCGCCCGGCCACACTCGGCGCGGCGGCCCGGATTTCGGGCGTTACGCCGGCCGCCCTCACCGCGCTGCTGGTCCACGTCCGGCGCCGGCGCGCCGCCGCCGCCTGAGCCCGCCCCGGATCGATATGTCCGTCATGCCGGCTCAGGCCCCCTACGGCCCGGACGAATTCCAGGCCGATACGAATGTTTCACGTGAAACAATCGAGCGCCTGGAGGCCTATCTGGACCTGTTGGCCAAGTGGCAGGAAAAGGTCAATCTGGTGGGCCTGTCCACCATGCCGGACGCCTGGCGGCGGCATTTCCTGGACTCCGCCCAACTGCTGAAATACATCCCCGACCCCGGCGGCCGCATCGTCGATCTGGGGAGCGGCGCCGGTTTTCCCGGACTGGTGCTGGCCATAATGGGCGCGCCCCGGGTTCGCCTCATCGAAAGCAACGTCCGGAAGTGCGTCTTCCTCCGCGAGGCGGCCCGGGCCACCGGGACCGAGGTGACGGTGGTCAACAGCCGGATCGAATCGGCGGCCTGGTCCCTGAGCGCGGATGTGGTCTGTTCCCGGGCGTGCGCCAACCTGTCCCACCTTATCGGCTGGGCCAAGGACATGCTGACACAAGATGGTGTATGTCTTTTTCATAAGGGACAATATGTTGATCGAGAATTGACCGAATCGCAAAAAAAGTGGACAATGGCCCATGAGTCCCACCCCTCCGCGACCGATCCGGTTGGGGTGATCCTGGAAATCCGCGGGATTGGCCGGCGCCATGACGATTGATATCGGGGTCCCAATGACCAAAGCGCCTCGTCTTATTGCCATCGCCAACCAGAAAGGCGGCGTCGGGAAGACGACCACGGTCATCAACCTCGCCACGGCGCTGGCCGCCGTCCGGAAGCGGGTTCTGGTGATCGACCTGGACCCCCAGGGCAATGCCAGCACCGGGCTCGGCCTCGGCCAGGGCGACCGCCGCCTGAACGCCTACCACGTCCTGATCGGCAGCGTGCCCCTCGGCGAGGCGGTCACCGCCACCGCCATACCGGGGCTCGACCTGGTCCCGGCGGACGTGGACCTGTCGGGCGCCGAGATCGAATTGGCCGGGGTGGACGACCGGCTGCACCGGCTCAAGGCGGCGCTGGACGGCGAACTGGACGATTACGACTATGTCCTCATGGACTGTCCGCCGGCCCTCGGCCTGCTGACCGTCAACGCGTTCATCGCCGCCCATGCGGTGCTGGTGCCGCTGGAGTGCGAGTTCTTCGCCCTGGAGGGCGTCAGCCATCTGGTGCGCACCATCGAGCGGATCAAAAAATCCCATAATCCGAACCTGGACATACAAGGTATAGTGTTAACCAAGTTCGATAGACGCAACAACCTGTCCGATGAAGTGGCCAACGACGTCCGCGCCCATTTCGGCGACAAGGTCTACGAGACCGTCATCCCGCGCAACGTGCGGGTTGCGGAGGCGCCGTCCCACGGCAAGCCGGTGCTGCTGTACGACAAGGGCTGCGCCGGGTCCCAGGCCTACATCCACCTCGCCGGCGAAGTGCTGCGGCGCGAGCGGAGCCTGGCGGCCTGATGGCCCGGGACGGCGGAAAAAGCAACCTCGGCCGCGGCCTCGACGCGCTTCTCGGCGACGATCCCGGCCGGCCGGGGGACGGGGCGGATGCACGTATTGCGAGAAAGGCGCCCATCGAGACCCTCCAGCCGGGGCGCCACCAGCCCAGGCGGCATTTCGCCGAGGCGGAAATAGAGGAGCTTGCCGGGTCCATCCGGGAGCTCGGCATTCTCCAGCCCCTTCTGGTCCGCCCCATGGACGATCCGCCGGGCGGCCATGAAATCATCGCCGGCGAACGCCGCTGGCGGGCGGCGCAGCGGGCCGGGCTCCACGAAGTCCCCGTCATCGAGCGGCAGCTCACCGACGCCGAAGCCCTCGAGATCGCCCTGGTGGAGAACCTTCAGCGCGAGGACCTCTCGCCCATCGACGAGGCGCAAGGCTACAAGCGCCTCGCCGACGAGTTCGGCCATACCCAGGAGGACCTTGCCCGGGTCCTCGGCAAGAGCCGGAGCCATGTCGCCAACATGATGCGGCTGCTGAACCTTCCCCGCGGCGTCAGGTCGCTGCTGGACGACGGGAAGATCACGCCCGGCCATGCCCGCGCGCTGCTCGGCGCCAGGAACCCGGCGAAGGCCGCGAATGCCGTCGTGCGGCGCGGCCTCAACGTCCGCCAGACGGAAAGCCTGATCCAGAAGGAGAACGCGCCCGCCGGGACCGCCACGGGCGCCGCCGCCGGGACGCCCGGCAAGGACGTCGATACCATCGCCCTCGAACGGGATCTCACGGCCCTTCTCGGCCTCCGGGTCGAGATCAGGTCCGCCGGCGAGAG
>JAJECC010000040.1 GCA_022822205.1 Rhodospirillales bacterium
TGGCCGGTGGAAGGCGACAGCCGCGCGGTCATGCTGGCGCTCCACGGGTTCAACGATTACGGCAATTTCATCGATGCGGCCGCCCGGTATTTCGGCAAGGCGGGCATCAAGGTCTACGCCTATGACCAGCGCGGTTTCGGAAACGCGCCCGTGCGCGGCCGGTGGGCGGGGACCCGGGCCATGACCGGCGACCTCCGGACCGTCGCCGGACTGCTGCGCCGGCGTTATCCCGGTTCGCCGCTCTACCTCCTCGGCGCGAGCATGGGGGGCGCCGTCGCCATGGCGGCCCAGGCCGAAAAACCGATCCCCGGGGTACGGGGAACCATCCTCGCCGCCCCCGCCGTCTGGGGACGCGCCGCCATGCCGTTTTACCAGCGCTGGGCCCTCGGGCTCGGCGCCCGCTCGGTGCCGTGGCTCACGCTCACCGGGCGCGGGCTGAGGCTCACCCCGTCCGACAACGGGGAGATGCTCCGGGCCCTGGGGCGCGACCCGCTGGTCATCAAGGAAACCCGGGTCGACGCCATCTACGGGCTGGTGAACCTGATGGACCGCGCGTTCGCCGCGGCGCCGGATTACCGGGCGCGGGCGCTGCTGCTCTACGGCGGCAGGGACGACATCATTCCCAACGGAACCATGGAGCGCGTCTTCGCCCGGCTGCCGGCAGCCGCCCCGGCGGTGCGGCGGATCGTGCGCTACCCGGACGGCTATCACATGCTGCTGCGCGATTTGCAGGCGGAAACCGTGTGGCGGGATATCGCGGCGTGGATCGCCGATCCGGCCGCCGGCCCGCCCTCGGGCCTGGGCGCCCCGCCCCGGCGCTTTACGGTCCCGGGCGCTTCGGGTAATGTGCGCGCCCTCCGCGACATTGGGCGCCCGTAGCTCAGCTGGATAGAGTGTCGGCCTCCGAAGCCGAAGGTCACAGGTTCGAATCCTGTCGGGCGCGCCATTTCCTTTTAGTGGGTTAGAGTTGGCCGGCGCAATCCGTGACAGGAGAGAAATATGAGTGTCGAAGAGTTCGATATATCTCCATCACCGCGTGTACTCGCGGTGTTGGGCGATATTGATTTAGATATTTGGCGTTGTTTGGCCGAATTGATCGACAATTCAGTCGATGGCTTTTTGAAAGCGACACGTGAGGGCGACATAACGATAAAGGCGCCGGTCGTGTGTATTGGCTTACCCAAAAAAGTAGAAGATGGCGCCCGCATCTGGGCCTACGACAATGGGCCCGGCATGGATATCGAAACTCTTCAAAATGCCATGAAGGCTGGTTGGACAGGCAACAACCCCATCGACAGCCTTGGGTTGTTCGGACTCGGTTTCAATATCGCAACGGCTCGGCTTGGCAGGATGACTACCGTTTGGACAACACGGAGAGACGACAAGGAATGGCACGGCCTCAAGATCGATTTTGATGAGCTAATGCGTCAGGGGCATTTCCGCACACCACATTTGAGGAAGGCAAAATCGAAACCAGATGACCACGGAACGGAGATAACCGTGGAGCGGCTAAATTCTGAACAACTTAAATGGATTTCCAGAGCTCCCAACCGTACGAAATTACGAAAGGAATTAGCCAAGACTTATTCGTCGATGCTCCGACAAAACGGCAAACCCATCCACTTCGGGTTGTTAATTGACGAAACGGAGGTCGAGGCCCGAAACCACTGCACGTGGAACGAGGACAGATTTACCCACGTTTCGGGGCTCGGTGACATTAATGCTGTAGAACAAATCGACATTCCTTTGGGCGAACGAGAATTCTGTTCAAAATGCATGACTTGGTTTGCGGATCAGGACGCCAGATGTCCACTGGATCAGAAACGGGAAGATTGTGGCAGGCAAATGCTACAGCGACGCATTTACGGCTGGATTGGTCTCCAAAGATATTTGAGCCCGTCCGATTTTGGGATCGATTTCATCCGGAATGGTCGCAAAATTGAAATTGGCAATAAGGACCTTTTTACCTGGAGCTACGGGGACCAACCGGAAAAAGAATATCCGTATGACGACGTAAGGAGTCGAGGAAGGTTTGTCGGCGAAATTCACATAGATCACTGCCGAGTGAATTATGTGAAGGACCGCTTCGACAGAAGCGACCCCGCATGGAATGAGATGGTTGTAGCTGTCCGCGGCGATGGGCCTATGCGGCGGGAGCGGGCGCGCGAGCTTGGAATTACAAACCAATCAGTTCTTACCAAATTTTTTCGAGCGTGGCAGCGTAGCAATCTTCGTAAGCGTGACGGGGTTGGCTGGAAACGAATTCTTGTCGTCAAGGACAATGAGTTGGCCGGCGAAATGGCTCAGAAATTTCATGATGGGGTTTCGGAGTTTCAGGACGATGCTCGGTGGTACGACATTGTCTCCAAACAAGATGAAGAAGCTTTGCGCCAAGAGGGCGGTGATGACGAGGGAAGTGATGAAGATAGTCCCGGCCCCACGGGCTTTGGGGAGGACGAAGGTGATAAAGACAAGGGGGACGAAGGGCAAGATGAACCAATACAGGCAAAGCCCGTAATCCGCGACAAGGTCGAAGCCCTTAGCAGAGAATACTCCCACGAGGCAACGACCAGCAAATGGATCATCGATGCTTACGTTTCCGACCCCGAGGACCCTGTATTGTTGGATGGATTGCCTTGGACAATGACCCTAGTCTCAGCGGCAGAAGATAAGTGGGAGTTTGTAGCCAACCGTGATGCAATAATATTTCAGCCGGTAAACACAACCGTTCGCGATGCGTTGCTTGCGGAATTAGCCTGGAGAGTTTGCGAGGTATCAAGGGGTCGCGGCACAGAAACCTCATTTAGCACGGCTTTCGCCGATATGCGCGCACGATACGCTTTGGATTTGTTCTTGGACCCGCAGCAAATGGTGATTGATGCGGTGGACACTTTGAGGCAACTCGCGCGTGCGGTTGCCACGCAAATTGAGTCGCCTGACGGCCGAAGCCTGATGTCCGAATTCTCAAATGAAGACCAAGAAGCCACCCGTCAGAGAATGGCGCAGCGGCAGATAGATGATCCGCAGGACCAAATCGACTCGGGGGAATTTCTTGAGTTTGTTCCCGCCCACTGCTTTCCGGAGTTTTTCAGTAGGCACCCCGAATTCTTTCTAGATGGCAACTACTGGGATGATCGATATGCAACGATCAATTACGGCAATCAGCGCATAAACGACGAGGCTCGTAGTCACGTAATTTCACGATACGTTGGATTGATCTCAGACGCCGTCTGGATAATTGGTCAGGAAGTAGAAGGCCTCGAAAACGCCTCGCCAGATGCGATGATTCGAGCAGCAAAATCTCTGTTGCTTCTTCGACCGTCAGTAGAGGAACAGTAGTCAGCAGTGACGGACCATCTCCCGAACTTTTTCGATGAACGGCGATTGGTCGATGGCCCTTGGCGCGCGTTCGAGAGAGACGTGGCGCGGCTCATGATGTTGAACGGATTTGAGGATGTCCGGCTTGTTGGTGGACCGGGGGATAGGGGAGCCGACGTACTTGGCACCAAGAATGGAGCCTATTGGGTTATTCAATGCAAGTTCACCAGTGGCGGACCACCAACACCCTCCGCAGCGGATGAAGTTGTAACAGCAGCTGGTTTCTACGGTGCCGACAGAATGGTTGTGGCGTGCTCTAGGAGGGCTGGCTCGGGCTTGTTAGGTGAAATTGAGAAGTATGGCCGGCTAGGAGTTAAAGTTGATCTGCTCGAACCCAGAGCGATACTGAATCTCACAGAGAAATCGAGTGACTACCCGAACACCAGGCGAGAACTGCGCGAATACCAGACGCATGCCGTGGAGTCGTTTGAGTCATCCCTTTTAGAGACTGGAAGAGGTCAAATCGTACTGGCGACAGGATTGGGCAAGACTGTGGTGATGGCCGAAACGGTCGCTCAACTTTTCCGCGGTGAGTGTATTGAGCATGGACGGGTGCTTGTTCTCGCCCACACATTGGAGTTGGTAGACCAACTCCAGTTTGCATTCTGGCACCAACTCCCGAAATGGGTTCCAACGCATCGATTGGTGCACAACGAACGGCCGGCATTTTGGGATGGTATTACTTTCGCAACGGTACAAAGTGCAAAGGCGCGATTAGGTGAACTGCCGGACTTTGGACTGATTTTGGTTGATGAAGCACACCATGTGGGTGCGGCTACATACCGGGACGTAGTTGAACAATTGAAGCCCGCAATGATTGGTGGGGCCACAGCCACGCCTTGGAGGGGCGATGAGTTCGACATTGATCAATTGATCGGCCCGCCCTGTGTTCAATATGGGATTGAGGAAGGACTTCGACTCGGGTTCCTTTGTGATGTCGATTACCGGCTCCTTGCCGATGGGATCGATTGGGAGTTCGTTCAAGCCGAGTCTCAATTTGGTTACTCGCTAACGCAGTTGAATACGCGTCTGATCCTCTCCCCCAGAGACGACGAAGCCGCCCGACTGATCGCTGATACCTGGGCGGAGACCAAGAGAAACTCAGGAATTATATTCACCCGGTCAATCGCCCACGCAGAACATATTGCCTCATCGTTGCGACGCTATGAGCTTCGAGCGGAGGCCCTCTCTTCTCAGTTGGATACTCGACAAAGAGAGAAACTAATGTCGGCATTTCGGCGAGGCGAAATAGATATATTGGCCACTGTTGATCTATTCAACGAAGGAGTCGACGTGCCCGACGTAGACCTCTTGGTATTTATGAGGGTCACACATAGTAGGCGCATTTTCGTCCAACAGCTTGGAAGAGGATTGCGCGTCGGGAAGGAGAAGACCGGCGTAATTGTGCTAGACTTTGTTACGGACTTGCGGCGACTTTCGGACGTTGTTGAACTCGACTCTGCTACCCGCGGTGGGCCAACAGAACGGCTTGGGCTCGGTGCTAACCTAATTCAATTTAGAGACGAGTCCGCAGGCTCGTTTCTGCTTGAGTGGGTAAAAGACCAAGCCGCGTTGTTTCAACGAGAGGGCAACCCAGTATTGGAGCTTCCCCGCTTCGAGTACCCGAAACCTCGCGATCCAGGCAATGTTCAGTAAACCTACAAGATCAAGACTTGCCGTATCGTGAAAGGGCCACTCACATTTTCGCCGTCAATTGTTTAGACATAGCTTGATTGCCGAGGCGAGCGTTCTCGCAATTTCGACGGGGACCGCATTTCCAATCTGACGGATCATTGCTGTCCAGGCTCCACGAAATTCGTAACCGTCAGGAAAGGTCTGGAGCCGAGCGCTTTCCCTTATCGTGAAGTAGCGAACGCGGCCATTTCTCGACCGCAACATATTTTCCCCGCCCGGGACACCATGCACTCCTGCCTTCAGTGTCTTAGCAGGAAAGTCAGGACCGCTGCCCGTATGCCCATGATACGGTCGAGCCCCGGGCACATAGATATGGTTGAAATAATCTGTATGTCTGGATTTTTTGGGCCGGGGTAAATCAGCCAGCGCATCTCGAACGGTAAACCATGGAGCCAATTCCGCATCGTTCACGTCCGAGCAGTCAACCAAGCGCGCACGTTCAATAGACGATATGCCTGTACGAGCATTGCGGCTGATCTCGTGCTTCTCCCAGTAGTCGCCGGAAATCCACTTGGAGCGTACTAATTGGACCAGAGAATGGGTTGGTGGTGGAAGTTTCCACGTAACATTCTGATCCTGACGAAATCCCACGATAAACAGCCTTTGACGCCTTTGAGGTACGCCATAGTCCGCAGCGTCGATCCAGTGTTTATAAATGTCGTAGCTAAGGTCGAATTTGGTTTCGCGCCTGCTTTCCTTGGCCAGTCGATTTGAGTGAGCTTGCCACCGCTCGCCGTCGTGAGCCTGCAACTCTGGAAAACGCAATTGTAGCTCGATGTATCGCAGATACGATTCGAACTTTTTCCGCCGCAACCCCTGAACATTTTCGATCAGTATTGCCCTTGGCCGTATCTGTCGAATGAGCTCAATTGTCTGTGGAAACAAATTTCGGTCATCACGATGGCCATTGCCAATTCCACCTCGCGAGAACGGTTGGCAAGGCGGGCCTGCCGTCAACAAGTCAATGGCTTTGTTCTCTCCGCTAAACACCGCGTCGGTTAGATCGGCTTGAACTACGTTCCATTCTCTCGCGAAGATTGGTCCCTCATCCCGATTATGCTTCAGGGTTTGGAGCGCCGCATTTTCGAGTTCGACTATCGCTGCATGCTTAAAGCCGGCCAGGGAAGTGCCTATTGCAAGACCTCCGGCACCCGCAAACAGATCAATTGCTTGAAATTCGCTAGCCAAGAAATTGTTGTACCCGTTCTGAGACTCGATCCAGGTCTTTTAACTCACACTCCCAGATTTCCAAGGCCGACCAACCCATCTCCTTCAATTTCTTGATGTTTGCTTCATCGCGTTGCCTATTATTCGTCAACTTCGGCCTCCAGAATTCCAGCCTGGATTTAGGCATACGAGCAAGTTTGCACTCAGGATCGGGATGCTGATGCCAGAAACAACCGTGGACAAATATGGCTTTCTTTCGAGATTTGAATGCCAGATCAGGACGGCCAGGTATTCCTTTTGGGTGTAGCCGATATCTGTAGCCCAGACCGAAAATTAAACGCCTGACTACCAACTCGGGCTTAGTGTCGCGGTTTCGAACGCGGCTCATACGCTCACTGCGTTCCGTCGGGTCCAGAGTATCGGCCATATTTGTGCTCGGCTTTTGTACGGAAGCTACCTGGCTAAAGCGGATGGTACATCGTCCACGACCTATCCAAACTCACCCCAGTTTCCGCTCCATGGCCTCGCAGAGCCGCGTCAGCACGTCTAGGCGCCCGTGCCGCTTGTCGTTGAAGGGCACCAATTGCCAGGGCGCCGCCGCCGTGCTGGTCCGGGTGACCATCTCGTTCACCGCCGCCTCGTACTCGCGCCAGCGGTCGCGGTTGCGCCAGTCCTCGTCGGTCAGCTTCCAGTTCTTGTACGGCGTCTCGGCCCGGCTTTGGAACCGCCGGGCCTGCTCGTCGGGATCGATGTGAAGCCAGAACTTCATCAGCAGGGTCCCGTGCCCGACGATCTGATCCTCGAATTCCCGGATTTCCCGGAACGCCCTGCCCCACTCCGCCTCGGACGCGAAGCCCTCGACCCGCTCCACCATGACCCGCCCGTACCAGCTCCGGTCGAAAATGGCGAACTTGCCGTCGCGGGGAATCCGCTGCCAGAACCGCCACAGATAATGATGCGAGTTCTCCAAATCGTTGGGGGCCGCGACGGGATAAATGCGGTAATCGCGGGCGTCCAGCGCCGCCGTGATCCGCCGGATGGTCCCGCCCTTGCCGGCGGCGTCCCAGCCCTCGAACACCAGCACCGACGCCATCTCCCGGTCCTTCGCGCGCCGGTAGAGCTCGTTCAGGCGGCGGCGGAGGTTGGGCAGTTTCTCGTTGTATTCCGGCTTGTCCACCGAGGCGCCGAGGTCCACCCGCGCCAGGGGCGGCCGCGACGTCGGGCCGCGGTAGGCCGCCGCCCCGCCGCCATTTTCGGCGCCGTTGCCGGCGGCCGGTGGCTGGACGGCCGGTTGCGGCCGGGCGCGGCGGGCCAGGTGATCGCCGATCGCCTCGCGGACGGTCCGGAGAACCACCAGGGATCTGTACCGGGCGTCGCCGCCGTCGACCAGCCTCCACGGCGCATACGGCGCGTCGGTCTGCTCGATGATCCTCTCGGCGACCTCGATGAAGCGGTCGTAGTTCTCCCAGTTGCGCCAGTCCTGTTCGTCCACCTTCCAGTGCTGCTCGGGCTGCTTCTCCAGTTTCCTGAGCCGGCGTTTCTGCTGGCCCTTGTCCAGGTGCATCCAGAATTTGAGGATCAGGGCCCCGTCGTCGGCGAGGCAGCGCTCGAATTCCTTGATGCGGGAGAGGTCGAGCTCGAATCTTCGTTTTTTGAGGCGGCCATAGACCCGGTCCACGAGGGGCTGGGAATACCACGCGCTGAGGTAGACGCCGATCTGCCCCTTGGGCGGGATATCGACCCAGTAGCGCCAGAATTCGGGACGGGTCTTCTCGCGCCGGGTCCGGGGCCCGTAGGCCCGGGTGACGATCCAGCGCGGGTCCATCCATTCGTTGAGCAGGCCCGCGAGCTCGCTCTTGCCGGCGCCGTCGACGCCGCCGAAGATGATCAGGACGGGGCAGTCGGCCTTCCTGAGTTCCTGCTGGGTCAGAATCAGCGACGTGCGGAGTTCCGACGCCACCGCGTTGAACTCCCGCTTGCCGACCGCATTGCCACGCTCAATCTGATCGAACACGCCGCCGCTCCCCCCGTGCGTTTGGGCATGTTACACGGCGGCGCGGGAGAATCTCAACAGCCGGGCGGCGTTGCGGCGATGAGGCATAAAATAACTGCGTCATGGCCGGGCCCGGACCCGGCCATCCACGTGTACCGGAGGCCGCCAGGCGTGGATGCCCGGATCAAGTCCGGGCATGACGACTTAGGCAGGGCCTAATAGGACCGGGGCAGGCCGAGGACGTGCTCGGCGAGGTAGGACAGGACGAGGTTGGTCGACACCGGCGCGACCTGATAGAGGCGGGTCTCCCGGAACTTCCGCTCGACGTCGTACTCCTCGGCGAATCCGTAGCCGCCGAAGGTCTGCATGCACATGTCCGCCGCCTGCCACGACGCCTCCGAGGCGAGCAGCTTGGCCATGTTGGCCTCGGGACCGCAGGGCTCTCCCGCGTCGAACAGCGCCGCCGCCTTCCGCACCATCAGATCGGCCGCCTCCGCCGCGGCATAGGCGCGGGCGATGGGAAACTGGACCCCCTGGTTCCTGCCGATGGGACGGCCGAACACCTCGCGTTCGTTCGCATACCCCGACGCCTTTTCGATGAACCAGCGCGCATCGCCGATGCACTCCGCGCCGATGAGTATCCGTTCCGCGTTCATGCCGTCGAGAATGCAGCGGAAACCCTCGCCCTCCTCGCCGATGAGGCTGTCCGCCGGAATTCTCAAACCGTCGAAGAACACTTCCGTGGTCGCATGATTGAGCATGGTGCGGATGGGCTTGATGGTCAGGCCGCTGCCCCGCGCCTCGCGGATATCGACCAGGAAAACGGACAATCCCTCGTGGCGGCCCTGGTCGCTTTCGCGGGGGGCCGTCCGGGCAAGCAGCAGCATGAGATCGGAATGCTCGGCCCGCGAGGTCCAGACCTTCTGGCCGTCGACGACGTAGTCACCGCCGTCCCGGCGCGCCCGGGTCCGGATGCGGGTGGCATCGCTGCCGCTGGCCGGTTCCGTGACCCCGAACGCCTGCAGCCTGACCTCGCCCCGGGCGATGGCCGGCAGGTGCGTCTTCTTCTGCGCGGCCGTGCCGTGGCGGAGCACGGTGCCCATGATGTACATCTGCGCATGACACGCCGCGGCGTTGCCGCCCGAAAGATGCACCTCCTCGAGAATGGCCGCGGCGGCCCCGAGCCCCAGGCCGCTGCCCTCGAATTCCTCGGGTATCAGCGCCGCGAGGAAGCCGGCCCGGGTCATGGCGCCGACGAACTCCTCCGGGTAGGCCCGGTCCCGGTCGACCCGCCGCCAGTAGCCGCCGTCGAATTCCCGGCAGAGCGCCCGCACCGAATGCCGGATATCGCTGAAGTCCTGTGACAAGCCGATGCCTCCTTCCCCGGCGGTCAGCTTAATGCACCCGGTTCGCGGAGGCCATCGCGGACCGGCGGGGGCCGGCGCGGCGTTCGGCGCACGAAACGCCGATTCGTGCAACGATATGCCATATTTCGGCAAACCCAGCGTTATTTCGCACGAAAATACCGCCCCGAATACATTATATTTGGACCAGGATTGGTTCTCATATAGGGAGGTGTCCCATGTCCGCCGAAGCCGGAACCGGAACCGCGATAAATCCCCCGATAAATCCCGTGATAAACCCCATGGGGACCGACGGTTTCGAGTTCATCGAATATACCGCCCCGGATACCAGGGCGCTCCGCGCCCTGTTCGAATCCATCGGGTTCGAAGCCGTGGCCCGGCACCGCTCGAAGGCGGTGACCCTCTATCGCCAGGGCGGCATTAACTTCATCGTCAACGCGGAACCGGACAGCTTCGCCCAATCCTTCGGCCGGGTGCACGGTCCGTCGGCCTGCGCCATGGCCTTCCGGGTCGAGGACGCCGCCTTCGCCCACAACCGGGCGGTCGAGCTGGGCGCCAAACCGGACCATGTGGCGGTCGGCCCCATGGAGCTCAACATTCCGGCGATCAAGGGGATCGGCGGCAGTCAGCTGTACCTGGTCGACCGTTTCGGCGACCGGTCCATCTACGACGTGGATTTCGTGCCGGTCGAGGGCGCCGATCAGAACCCGCGCGGCATCGGCCTCGACGCCATCGACCATGTGACCCACAACGTCTATACGGGCCGTCTCGACATTTGGGCCGGGTTCTACGAGAAGCTGTTCAACTTCAAGGAGATCCGGTTCTTCGATATCGAGGGGAAGCTGACCGGTTTGCGCTCGCGGGCGATGACCAGCCAGTGCGGAAAAATCAGGATTCCGATCAACGAATCGTCCGACGACAAATCCCAGATCGCCGAATATCTGGAGGCCTACAACGGCGAGGGCATCCAGCACATCGCGCTGTCGACCCGCGATATCCACGCGACGGTCGAGGGCCTGAAAGCGCGCGGCGTCCGCTTCATGGAGCCGCCGCCGGACGTCTACTACGACATGCTGGAAGACCGGCTGCCCGGCCACGGCGAGGACGTGGCCCGGCTGAAGGAAAACGGCATTCTCATGGACGGCGCGCCGGCCGACGGCGGCGGCATTCTGCTTCAGGTATTCACCGAAACCGTCATCGGGCCGATCTTCTTCGAGATCATCCAGCGCAAGGGCGACGAAGGATTCGGCGAAGGCAATTTCCAGGCGCTGTTCGAATCCATGGAGCAGGACCAGATCAACCGCGGGACGCTGTCGGCGGACGATTGAAGGCCGGCGGGTTGCCGGGAATTTCCATATCACCCTCACCCCCTCCCTGACCCTCCCCCTTCGAGGGGGAGGGGGATTCTTTTTATCCCTCTCCCCCGGAGGGAGAGGGTTGCGGAGGCTTGGCGAGCGAAGCGAGCCGTAGCCGAAGCTGGGTGAGGGGGGTTTAATGAGGGGGATGTCCTCCAGACGGCCACTTCCCATGGTTTCCGGGCCGGCGGCGAGGCGGGGGTTTCCCGTGGCGGGAATTGCTTGCAGTATAGGCGGCCGGTTTTCAGGCCAGACAGGGGGCGGTTCATGCGGTTTGTCAGTTTCAGGCACGGCGGGAGGGCGCGCTACGGCGTGGTCAAGGACGGCGGCGTCATCGACGCCACCGACCGGCTGGCCGACCGTTTCACCAGCTTGCGCGACGTGATCGAGGGAGAGGCGCTCTCCGAACTCGCCCCCATGGCGGACCACGGCGCGCCCGATGTCGGCCTCGGCGAGATCGAGTATCTGTTTCCCGTTACCGCGCCCCGCAAGATCTTCTGCATCGGGCGCAACTACCGGGCCTACCACGAGGTCCTGGAGGATGGCGGCGCACCGGAATATCCGAGCGTCTTTCCGCGCTACCTCAACGGCTTCGTGCCCAACGGCGGCGTCATCCTGAAGCCCAGGGCGTCGGACCAGCTCGACTACGAGAACGAAATCGGCGTGGTCATCGGCAAACGGACCCGTCACGTCGGCGAAGAGGACGCGCTCGCGTGCGTCGCGGGGTTCACCATCGTCAACGAGGGAAGCGTCCGCGACTGGCAGACCAAGGGGACGCAGAACTGCCCGGGCAAGAATTTCTACCGCTCGGGCAGCATCGGCCCCTGGATGGCGACCCCCGACCATCTGCCCGACCTCGACAATGTCCGCATCGTCACCCGGCGGAACGGCGAGGTGGTCCAGGACGGAACCTCCGACATGATGATCTGCAAGATTCCGTTTCTGATCTCGCACATTTCCAAATTCACCGAGCTGGAGCCGGGCGACCTGATCGCCACCGGCAGTCCCGGCGGCTCGATCATCGAAGGCGGGGAGCCGAAAAACTGGCTCAAGGCGGGGGATGAACTCGAATTCGAGATCGAGGGTATCGGCGTTCTCCAAAACACCGTCGCCGACGAGTAACCGGTAGCGCGGCGGGTTCCCGGCGGCGCGGTTGTTTCCCGAGGGCCGGGGGACGGCTTGAAGTCTCCCGCCTCGTCCGTCCGCGCGCCATGCACCGGGCGCATAGCGGCGTTTTCGGGGACATGGACATTCATGGACATTCATGGACATTTATTGACACCCATTCGGGAGGTGCCCCCCAATTGGTTCGTACAAATTTGCATGGCTCCCCTCCAAATAGAAAACGCCGCCCCGGTGAGGGAGCGGCAGTCTCCTATTCATTTAGCCCAAGCGGACGCCGGGGCAAGGGGGGAAACACAAATCGTCATGCCCGGACTTGATCCGGGGACACAAGGAGCATTCGACCGGTAACGATATGTTTCGACATGTAACGACTGGTTTTGCAATAACTCTTTGCTGTGAATATGTTTTTTTGTCTTTAATCAGCTCACTCCCCCTTGAAC
>JAJECC010000124.1 GCA_022822205.1 Rhodospirillales bacterium
AGCCCGTTCTCCAACACCAGCCGTATAACGCCGAGCGCCGCCCGGCGGAGGGCATAGGGGTCCTTGGAGCCGGTCGGCTTTTCGTCGATGGCCCAGAATCCGACCAGGGTATCCAGCTTGTCGGCCAGGGCCACGGCGACGCTGACCGGCGCGGTCGGGCAATCGTCCGACGGGCCCAGCGGCGAATAATGATCCCTGATCGCATCGGCGACGGCCGGGTCCTCACCGTCGCCCAACGCATAGTAGCGGCCCATGATGCCCTGAAGCTCGGGAAATTCGTAGACCATGCCGGTGGTCAGATCGGCCTTGGCGAGGCGGGCGGCGGAGCGCACCTTGTCCTTGTCGGCGCCCGGGACGTAATCCGCGATCCCGGCGGCCAGGGCCTGCACCCGGTCGATTTTGTCATCGAGGGAGCCGAGCCTGGCGTGAAAGGTGACATCCGCGAGCGCCGGTGCGCGGGAGGCAAGGGATGCCTTGCGGTCCTGATCCCAATAGAACTTGGCGTCGGCCAGCCGGGCGCGGAGCACCCGCTCGTTGCCGGCGACCACCGCCTTGCCATTGTCCGAGGTTTCCGTATTGGCGACGACGATGAAATTGGCGGCCAGACTTCCGTCCTTGGTTTCGAGGGCGAAATATTTCTGGTGCGACCGCATGGAGGTGGTGAGCACCTCGGGCGGCAGGTCCATGAATTCGTCGTCGATCCCGCCCATGTAGGTGACCGGCCACTCGACCAGTCCGGCCACCTCGTTGGCGAGACCCGGATCGTCCTTGAGACGGAGCCCGGCCTTGTCCGCCAGTTCGGCGGCATCCTTGAGGATGATTTCCCGGCGCTCGGCGGCATCGAGAACCACCTTGGCGTCCCGGAGTTTGGCCACGTAGTCGTCGAAATTCTTCACCGCGAACGGCTTGGGCGCCAGGAAGCGGTGGCCGGCGGTCTTGTTGCCGCTTTCGATCTCTCCGCGCGCAAGGCTCACCTTCCTGCCGTCAAGCAAACACAAGAGACCATGAATGGGCCGGACCCATCGTTCCGGTCGATCCGCCCAGCGCATGGACTTCGGCCAGGGAAGCGCATCAATGGCTTTCGCCAGAATTTCCGGCAGCAAGTCAACGCTCTTCGCACCCTTCTTTTCGATCACCGCGAAGTAGAACGACCCCTTCCCGGTCTCGCGGATTTCGGCCTGATCCCTGGTGATGCCGTTGCCGCGCAGAAAACCTTCCACCGCCCGGCCGGGCGCATCGGCGCGGGGACCCCGGCGTTCCTCGGAAATATCCGGCGTCTTGGCCGGCAAGCCGTCGACCACCAGCGCGAGGCGGCGGGGCGTCGCGAAGGCCCGGGCGGAATCGAACCCCAGCCCCGCCTCCTCGAGGCCGCCGGTCACCAGCCGCTTCAAGTCTTCCGCCGCACGCGCCTGCATGCGGGCGGGGATTTCCTCGGACAGGATTTCCAAGAGCAATTCCGCCATCGGCTATCCCCCCCACCCTGACCCTCCCCCGCCAGGGGGGAGGGGACAAGGAGATTGCCGCAACACGGGGCTTCCTCCCCCTTGAAGGGGGAGGATTGAGGTGGGGGTGCAAAAATAATGAAGGTTCATCGACCGGTCCCCACGCCTGCCTGGCTCGCGAGGTATTGCTCGCAGCATGCCCTGGCGAGATTGCGCACCCGGCCGATATAGGCCTGCCGTTCGGTCACCGAAATAACACCCCGGGCATCCAAGAGATTAAACGCGTGAGAGGCCTTGATGCACTGGTCGTAGGCGGGCAGCGGCAGCCCGGCGTCAATCAGGCTTTCGCACTGCTTCTCGGCATCGGCGAAGTGCCGGGTCAGGATGCCGGTATCGGCACGATCGAAATTGAAAGCCGAGTACTCCCGCTCGTTTTGCAGGAACACATCGCCATAGCTTGTCCCGGCCCCGTTGAAATCCAGGTCGTAGACGTTTTCCACCCCCTGAATGTACATGGCCAGCCGCTCAAGCCCGTAGGTGATCTCGGCTGAGACGGGATCGCAATCGATGCCGCCGACCTGCTGGAAATAGGTGAACTGGGTCACCTCCATGCCGTCGCACCAAACCTCCCAGCCCAAGCCCCAGGCGCCGAGGGTGGGACTTTCCCAGTCGTCCTCGACGAAGCGGATATCGTGGAGGCCGCGATCGATGCCGAGTTCGGCGAGGCTATCCAGATAGACGTCGAGCACGTCGGCCGGCGAGGGTTTCAGGATGACCTGGAACTGGTAGTAGTGCTGGAGCCGGTTCGGGTTTTCGCCATAGCGGCCGTCCGTGGGACGGCGCGACGGCTGGACATAGGCGGCCCGCCACGGCTCCGGTCCCAGCGCGCGGAGCGTGGTCGCCGGATGGAAGGTGCCGGCGCCCATTTCCATGTCGTAGGGCTGAAGCACCACGCAGCCGCGATCGGCCCAAAATCGCTGAAGCCTGAGGATCAGCGACTGGAAGTCGGTTGCGTCCGCCTTGCGTTTCGGGGACGGCTTTCTGGCTGCCTTTTGGGGGGCCTTGCCCATGATGACGTCCGGCAATTCCTGGATTGAGCGGGAGTGGTAATGGGGGACCCGTGGCGAGTCAAGAAACCCCTCCGAGGAGCGCAATCGCCATCCCCGGAACCCGCAAACCCGGGGCCCGCGGCGCGGCGCCAATATCGTTTATGCGTACGGGCACTCCGATTTTCCGCAATTGCCGGCGTTTTCCGGCACGAATTCGCCACAGACCCCGCATTTGTTCATATCGACCGCATCGGCGGTCCCGGAGTCCCGGGTCTTTTGTTTATCGTCCGCCTTCCCGGACAGGCGGTCCTTGCGCCCGCCGAACCGGCTGAATCCCCACCAGATGACGGCGATGATCGCCGCCAGCAGGATGAGCTTGGGAAGACTGAATCCGAACATGAGCTAGTTCTAGTTGCCGGCGGGGCGACGGGTCAATCGGAAGCTGCCGGGCCGCCGGGGCCGTCCGGCCAGAATATGAACGCCACCGGGATCAGAATGGAGCCGAACAGCAGTCCGCCGAAGACGCTGCCCGCCCCGAAGAGCATCACCGACATCAGCAGTGAAACCGCGACCAGGAGCGCGGAAAAGAACGGCTCGGCAGGCTTTGGTATTGCGCGTACTTCCGCCCGCCGCCTCATGCCGCGTTTTTGCACGTCGAACATCATCCCGCTCCTAGAGCCCGTAACGGCCCCACAACGCCCGGGCCTCGACCGCTCCCAGAAGGTCATCGGCCCACCCGCCGTGTAAATCGGGCAAGCCCCCGGACCATGCCGGGCCCAGCCCAAAACGCCGCTTCAGCCAGCTTTGCCGCTGTCCCACGGGACGGAACTTCACATTTTCGCCGAATTTCTCCCGCATCACCGCGGTCAACTCGCCGATGCCGTCCACCAAGCCCAATTCGAGCGCCCGTTCGCCGGTCCAGAACTCACCGGAGAAGAGATCCCGTTCATCTCCCTTGAGTTTACCGGCGCGCCGCTCCCGAACCATCCGCTTGAAGCTTTCGTGAATTTCGCCCTGAAGTTTCTCGAGGCGCTCGACGTGGTCGGGGTTTTCCGGCGAGAAGGGATCCAGCATGCCCTTGCGGTCACCCGACGTGTGCAGCCGGCGCTCGACGCCGATTTTCTCCAACAGTTCGGTGAACCCGAACCCCGACGAGATGACGCCGATGGAGCCGATGATGGACGACTCGTCGGCATAAATTTCATCGGCGGCGCAGGCCAGCCAGTATCCGCCGCTCGCCGCGACGTCCTCGGTGAACGCGATCACCGGCACGTCTTTCTCTTCGGCCAATGCCCGGATGCGCTTTTGAATGAGCGCCGATTGCGCCGGCGCCCCGCCGGGTGAGTTGACCGCCAGCGCCACTGCCCGAAGGCCCTTGAGGCTGAATGCGCGCTCCAGCGTCTGTACGAGGTTCGATGCCGACAATCCCGGCCGGCCCGGCGGCATCCCCCGTCCTATGACACCCGCCAGGCGAACCACGGCAACGGCGGGTTGGGGCTTGCTGAAATACGGAATCCTGAATTTGCGTGGTTGGTTCATCGCTTCAACATAGGCAGTTATGCGCCATCCCGCCAGCGGGGCGCCCGCGGCGCGGGAGACGGTTCATCGGCCGGGTTCGATATCGATGACGGCCCCGCCCCTGAGGACAGCCTCCGCCCGGGCGGTAAATTCTCCACCGTCGTGGTGGAGGATCATCCCCCCGGTGACCGCGCGTTTGCTCCGCCCGTCGTTCCGCCAGCGGTACAAGACCCGTCGAGCCCGCTGCCGTGAAGCATCGCGCCACAGAGGATAGATTGTGGCGGATCCTCTATGCGGGGAGAACGCATCATCGAGATCCGCCAATCGGTCGAAGCGGTGGACAAACGTGACGGTACCGCCTCGGCCGGCCTTTGATACGGCCATCGACACCCAATCCCGGAGCCCTGCGCCGCCTTCGACATTTGCGGCCGCTTTGGCGGCAATTGGCGACAATCGGACCGCGGTCGCCTTCAAATGAGGGGGGTTTGCCATGACATGGTCATAGGCGGCCGGCAGGTCGTCCGGCGGGGCAAGAATGTCGGCCTGGCGAATGACCGTGCCCGCCGCGTGGTTTCGATCTATGTTGAGCGCGGCGACTTCAACCAAATCCACTTGGATTTCGAGGCCGTGTACGACAATGCCGGGAACCCTGGCGGCCAAACAGAGCGCCGCGCCGCCGACGCCCGCGCCGATCTCAAGCACCGTTTGACCCTCCCGCGCCGGGATGGATGCCGCGAGCAGGACCGGGTCGATTGCCGCGCGGTAGCCCGCCGCCGGCTGATAAAGGGCAACCCGGCCGCCGAGCAGGCGATCGTCGGTCAGCCCCTCAAGTGCGGTCAAAGAACTCATTCGACTCTTCCATAAGCTGCCTGGCGCGCACGAGATCTCCGTCCTCGACCATCAATCGGCGCGGTATGGCATTTGCGCTTCCCTCGACCACGCTGACATGGACATCCAGCACGAAGGTCTCGATGTTTTCATCGGCGAGCAACGCCTGAAGCCACGAAATTAGAACCGGATCATTGGTTCTGAGCAGTTCGACCATGCTTGCGTCCTACCGATCCAGCGACTACGTACGTCCGTATAGCCCAATGAAGCAATTCGAGCGCGGGTCTTGACCCATGCCGAGTCGCGCCAATATGCTCGCCCGGGCCTATCGACCCGTCAAGCATCAACCACCAGGGCAGTCCAGTGGGCGTCGTCGTAAACCTTCAGGAAAGTGCGGATCGCAAGGGCGATCTCGGACAATTGGCAACGCTGACCGCCGATGACCTCCGGGACGTCAACGACCTCATCGTACGGGCAATGGACAGTCCGGTCGCGTTGATACCGCAGCTCGCCGGCCACATCGTCGCCGCGGGCGGCAAGCGGCTCCGGCCCATGCTGACCCTGGCCTCGGCGCGCATGTGCGGCTACGAGGGCAACCGCCACAAGGGGCTTTCGGCCTGCGTCGAGTTCATTCATACGGCCACGCTCCTGCATGACGACGTGGTGGATGAAAGCGCGTTGCGCCGCGGCCTCGCCTCCGCCAACGCGGTCTGGGGAAACCAGGCCAGTGTGCTGGTCGGGGATTTTCTCTTCAGCCGGGCGTTCGAGCTGATGGTCGCGGACGGCTCGCTCACCATACTCGACGTGCTGTCCCACGCCTCCAAGGTGATTGCCGAGGGCGAGGTGATGCAGTTGACCACGTCCAATGATACCAGCACCGGTGAGACGGCCTATCTGGAGGTGATCCGCGCCAAGACCGCGCAATTGTTCTCGGCCGCGTGCCGCATCGGGGCTGTGGTCGCCGACCGCCCCAAGATCGAGGAGGACGCGCTCGAGACCTTCGGCATGAATTTGGGGATCGCCTTTCAGCTGATCGACGATGTCCTCGATTTTTCGGCGAAACAGGCCAAATTGGGCAAGACCGTCGGTGACGATTTCCGTGAAGGCAAGATCACCCTGCCGATTATCCTCGCCTTCCGCCGCGGCGGTGACGAAGAGCGGGTCTTCTGGCGCCGGACCCTGGAGGACCTGGACCAGAACGACGGCGACCTGGACCGCGCGATCGGCCTGCTCGAGAAGCACGGGGCGCTGGAAGACACGGTTGAGCGCGCCCGCCACTACGGGGCGATCGCCCGCGATGCCATGGGCATCTTCGACGACGGCCCGCACAAGCGGGCGCTCGTCGATGTCATCGATTTCTGCATCGAGCGCGCCTACTGAAGCTTTCCGTCTGACGATTTAGAAGCCTTGCCGGGGTGCCGGGCCAACGCTATAAAGCCGCTCCCCTTGCCGAACCTATCCCGAATTCCACCACCAAGACCGTCGGGGAGTAGCTCAGCCTGGTAGAGCACTGTCTTCGGGAGGCAGGGGCCGGAGGTTCAAATCCTCTCTCCCCGACCATTTTCCGCGTAGCCGGCTCGTACAAAACAAAATCAGCCCGAACCGGCGCCCCCGTCTCCCGGCAGCGGGAAGTTTCCCTGCTCCACACGCCGGGGCGGCCGCAACGTATGAGAAACGGCTTTCAGGAGTTTCGCATGGCAATTTCGGATCTTACCGCCGGGGAGCTTCTCTCGGCGTTGGAGAGCGGCGGGATTACCGCGTTGCGGATCGCCGAAGCGCTCTGCGAGCGCGCCGCCGAACTCTCGTCTCTGAACGCGCTCGTCATGTTCGACGCGGAACGGTTTCTGGCGGCGGCGCGGCATTCGGACGACGAAAGAACCCGAGGCAACGTTCGGGGCCGCCTCCATGGATTGCCGCTGGTGATCAAGGACAATATCGACGTCACCGGATTTCCGACCACCGCCGCCACGCCGGCCCTGTTCGATCATCGTCCCAACCGGACGGCGCCGGTCGCCGACAAGCTGCTCGCCGCAGGCGCCATCGTCATGGCGAAGACCAACATGCACGAACTGGCATTCAGCCCGGGAATCACCAAATCGCCCGACGACACCGCCGAGCTGATCTTCGGCGGCCACGGAAACGCCCGGAATCCTTACGATATAGACAGATCCCCGGCGGGCAGTTCGACGGGGACGGCGGCGGCCATCGGCGCCCGCATCGCCCCTGCCGGACTTGGTTCGGATACCGGCGGCAGCGTCCGCAATCCCGCCGCATGGTGCGGAATCACGGGGCTTCGGCCGACGCTGCACCGCTACGACCAAACCGGCGTCGTCCCCATCTCATGGACCCGGGACACCATCGGCCCCATGGCGCGAACCGTCGCCGATCTTCAACTGCTCGACGAAGTGATTGCCGGCGAGAAGGACCGTCCCGAAATATCACTGTCGTCGCTCCGTCTCGGCCTCGACCGCGGTTACTTTTGCGACGGCGCCGAAGCCGGCGTGCTCGCCGTCTTCGAACGCGAGTTGAACCGGCTTGCCGATGCCGGCGCCGAGATCGTGGAGATCGCAATCCCCGGGCTCGAGAAACAAATCGTCGAGATGGGTCAGGTCGTCTCCATGTACGAGATCGTCCAGGCGCTGCCCAGGTATCTGGAGCAAAGCGGCGCGGCCGTAACCCGGGATGAAATCATCGACCGGATCGCCGCCAGCGGCCTGAAAGACCGGCTGGGTTCGCTCGTCGGGCCGGAGGCCGTCACGGACGGAGACTATGAGCGCTGCCTTACCCGACAGCGTCCGGCGCTGCAGGAGACCTACCGCGGCGCGTTCACCGGCAACCGGTTGGACGCCCTGGTGTTCCCGTCGGCCATGGTCACGGCAAGCCCGCTGCAGGAAGTCCTGATGCACCCCTTCCGCGGCGGCGAAATCACCCATTTCGCGGCCACCGGGCACAATGTTCAGCCGGCGAGCCAGGCCGGCTTCCCCGGACTTACGATTGCCATGGGATTGTGCGGCAACGGACTGCCGGCCGCGATCGGTTTCGATGGCCTGCCGGGCGAAGACCGGAAACTGCTGGCTATCGGCGCGGCCTATGAAGCCATTCGCCCGCCGATGCCCGAACCTGAAATTTCAATGCACTAATAATGACTTGGGCCTTTTCGACGGTCAGGCCCCCATCGACCGCTCCCATGCCAGCGCGGTGGAAATGATCTCCTCCAAACTGTCATGGACCGGTGACCATCCGGTCAGCTTCCGAAGCAAACTGCTGTCGGCGACCACCGATACCGGGTCGCCCGGACGGCGAGGGCCGATTTCGGTCGGGAGCGGATTGCCGGTTACCTGCTCCACCGCCCGGATTACGTCCAGAACCGAGCTTGGCCGTCCATAGCCGCAGTTCAGCGTCACATTCTGATGCGCCGCCCGGAGGTGGGACAGCACCGCGACGTGGGCGCTCGCCAAATCGGAAACGTGAATGAAATCCCGGCGGCAGGTACCGTCCGCCGTCCCGTAATCATCACCGAAGACGGTCAGCTTGTCTCGACGGCCGGCCGCGACTTCGCATGCAACCTTGATCAGATGCGTGGCGTTTTCCGCGACCAGGCCTGTTCTCCCGGCGGGATCGGCCCCAGCCACGTTGAAGTAGCGCAATGCCGCGTATCGGAGATCCGACACGTTCGAGATGTCCTCGAGAATCCACTCGACCATGAGCTTGGACCGCGCATAAGGGCTTTCCGGACGAAGCGGCGCGGTCTCGCTCACCGTTTCACCGTCGGCTGAGCCGTATACCGCGGCTGTCGACGAAAACACGAACGAGGGGACTTCTTCCGAAACGCATGCCTCAATCAGATTTCTGCTGGTTTCAACATTGTTCCGGTAATATTGAAGCGGCTTGGCTACCGACTCCGGGACCACGATATCGCCGGCCAGATGTATGACCGACCTCGCCCCCGATTCTCTCAGCAACCGGCCAACGAGTTTCCGGTCTCCGGCGTCTCCAACGATCAATTGAATACCATCGGGAACCAACTCCCTCCGGCCTCTCGACAGGTTGTCGATCACAACCGCATCGATGCCGGCATCTTGCAATGCCAATAGAACGTGGCTGCCGATATAGCCGGCGCCGCCGGTAACCAACACCGGGCTGGATTGATCGTTCAATGGCTGTCCCTTTCGCGACGAAGGAGGAGTCTAGCGTGATTCCGGGTAAATTTACCCGGGAAAAAGGTCGCGGTTAAGCGAGTCTGCTTGTGTCCGCTTCCGCGGGCGCTCAATCACTCCATTCCCGGTCGTCGTCGCCCCGCCCGCCGAGGAAGCGTCGGGCGACAAAAATTCTAGTCCCCCTGGCGGCCCTGAACCTGCTAGCCTGGAAACCGATGACAATAATTCGGAGACCGGGTAACGGTCCCGGAATTGCACTTCGGCGGACACCGGGCAACAGGCGGCGTTCAAGATCATGCGCAATCTGATCAGCGGACTGGTCATCGGTCTGGTCGTCGGCGTGCTGCTGGCGGTTTCGGTGCCGCCGCCCTCGGGCAGTCCGTCGGACGATCTCAGCGGCCGCCCGGGCAGCGGAAACGAGGCATCGCCGGCGACCTGGCGAATGGCCAGCGTCTTCCCGCGGGACCTGTCGCCCTACGGCCCCCAAATGCAGCACGTGCTGACCACGATCGCCGAGCTTTCGAAAAACCAGGTGGAGATCGGATTTTTCGGTCCGGGGGCAGTCGTGCCGGCGGCTGAGGTGCTTGACGCCGTTGCCTCCGGTGTGGTGGACGCGGGCTTTTCCAGCCCCGCCTACTGGGCGGACACGGCTCCCGCGCTGCAATTGTTCGGCGGCATTCCCTTCGGCCCGGATCAAACCGAGTTCCTCGCCTGGTTCCGTTTCGGCGGCGGTGAGCAAATATACGACGAACTCTACAACGGACTTGGCATTCACAGCGTCGTCTGCGGGGTCGAACCGCCGGCGGGGGGCGGTTGGTTCAAACGGCCCATCGAGACACCCGACCACCTTAAATCGCTGAAGGTGGCGGCGGCCGGCCTGCCGGGCTCGGTTCTTCGGCGGTTGGGGGCCACCCCGTCTCAGGTTCCGCCGGCGGATATTATGGTCGAATTAAAGGCCGCCGACCTCGACGGAGCAATATTCGCGGTACCGACCGCGGATCGCAGTCTTGGGCTTCACCGGTTCATGGATCACTACTACTTCCCGGGTTGGCACAAACAGTCCGGCCTTTTGGAGCTTCTGGTCAACCTCACCCGGTGGAACGCCCTTAGCGGTGCTCAACGACAGGTGATAGAGGTCGCGTGCGCCTCGAACATGGCCGCCGGACTGGCCCGGGCGGAGGCCGGACAGTTCGACGCGCTGAAGTCGCTGGTCATTTCCGGCGTTACGGTGGCCAAGTGGGAAGAGCCGGTGCTTTCGGCACTCAGGCGATCGTGGCTGCGTGTGGCGGCCGAACAAGCAGCCAATGACAGAACCTTCCGCCGGGCCTGGCAATCGCTGAACAGGTTCCGCGAGGACTACAGTATATGGCGAGAGCTGGGCTACCTTTAGGCGAGCCTGCCGCCGGAGACCTGCGGGCCGTGCGCACATAGCCGTGCAAATTCGCGGCTTGTGATTTGCCGATCCCGGGCTCATCTATTGCCGTCCAAAGCCCGGCAACGGCAATAAGACAGACGGTGTGAAAGACGTGATCATCAAAGCCCTCGCGACCGGCGCCTTGGCCGCCGCACTTGCCATCCTTGCATCCCAGGCAGTGGCCGGCGGCGATCCGGCCAAGGGCAGGAAAGTGTTCAATAAATGCCGTGCCTGCCACACCGTCAAGGCGGGAAAGCACCGGACGGGACCGTCCCTCCACAGGGTCGTCGGGCGGAAAGCCGGCACCGCCCGAGGCTTCAAGAAGTACAAGGGCCTCAAGGACGCCGATTGGACCTGGACGGAAGCGGAACTGGACGCCTACCTGACGGATCCGAAGAAGTACCTGCGGGCGAAAAACGGCAGGCGGGGCACCATGGTGCTGAAGCTCAAGAAGGCGACGGACCGCGGGAACGTGATCGCCTACATCAAATCAATTGAATAGGTTAGCCCCGGACCACCATCACCGAGCAGTCGGAGTGGCGGACGACCCGTGCCGCATTGGGACCAAGCAAATAGTCGCTGAGGTCGGGCCGGTGCGACGCCATCACGATGAGGTCTATCCCCGACCGTTCCGCCGTCTCGATAATCTCCTTGTAGATCGTGCCGCTTGCCAAGTGGAGTTCCGGGGTAATGTCCTCGGGAACATTCTCGCGAGCGACCTTCTCGAGAGCTTCCGTGGCGTCGGCCCTGGCCTTGTCCTGGTAATCATCCGGAAAGTAGTTTTGAACCACGCCATAACCGAGGTCGGGCAACACACTCAGAACATGCAGCCCGGCGCCGAATTGCCGGCACAGAGCGATGGCCGTCGGAAACGCCTTGCGATAGGACGCCGGCTCGCTCAGGTCGATGGTGATCATGATATTGCTGTACATGGCGCTCCCTTTCGCGTCCTAGCCGGCCGCCTGTTCGGTTGGCGGTTGCCGCCTCCGGCGCATCCATTGCCAGCCCAGAAGAGCAGCCAGAACGGCTAGAGCGATAGGATAGACCACCTCTTTGGGCGGCCGTCCGGTTTGTTCCACGTCAACCAGCGTCACGATATCCCCGAATTCGACCTTGGCTTTCTCGGCCATGCCGTTGAATGCCAAGTTGGCCACGTTGAACCCCTCGCCTTCCTTCTCGAGTTCGAGGCCCAAAGCCTTCTGTCCCGCGGCCCCGCCGGGCGCCTCCACGACAAAGAGCTTGAACCGGTCTCCATAGTCGGTTTGCCGGGTGACGTGGACCCTGACCTTCAGTCCTTTTTCCACCTCGACCTTCTCGGCGACGAAATCGTCCATGGATACGGGCGAAAATGCCGGCGATACCTGGTTGAGGACGAAGTCGGGCCGGAACAGGGCAACCATGACGACCAGCAGGATGACGCGATCGAGAATGTTGGTGCGCGTCAGAAGCCAGCCCTGCACCGCCGAGGTAAAACAGAACATCGCTATCAGCGAGACGACGAATATCATCACGCCCTGCAGGAAACTATCGACGCCGATAAGCAGCAGTTCCGTGTTGAAAATGAACACGAACGGCAAAATGGCCGTCCGAATGTCGTACATGAACGATTGAACGCCGGTCTTGAGCGGATCGGCCCGCGAGATCGCCGAAGCCGCGAATGCCGCCAGGCACACCGGCGGCGTACTGTCCGCCATCAGGCCAAAGTAGAACACGAACAGATGCACGGCAATCAGCGGCAGGGTCAGTCCGGCGGCGCTTCCGAGTTCGACCAGGACGCCGGCCAACAACGAGGCGACCACGAGATAATTGGCCGTCGTCGGCAGACCCATACCCAAAATCAGGCTCAAGACCGCGGTCAGGCCGAGCAGGATGAAGACGTTGCCGCCGGAAATCGCTTCGACCACCCCGACCATCGCGTTGTTGAGTCCGGTCGAGGAAACCGCGCCGACGATAATTCCCGCCGTCGCAACCGCAACGGCGATGCCGACCATGTTGCGGGCCCCGGCGATCAAGCCGCCGACGATTTCGTTGGCCGCTTCGGAAAACCGGATGCCGATGTCCCCGTCGCGCCGCCCCCGAAGCATCGCCAATACGGCGACGATCACGACCGCCGCCCCAAGCCCCCAAAATAAAGCCGGCTGCGGCTGTTCGCCGCTCAGGCGGAACCCGGCGGCCACCGCGATCGGGATGAGATAAAGCACCGTCATCGTGATCCGCGAAAGCCGCGACGGAGAAAGCCGGGTCGCGACCATGATCAGGAACATCACCAGGATCGTGTAGAACACGGAACTCGACGCGGTCCAGCGCTCGATCATCAGCAGATATACCAAAATCACGATCGGAATGATGAAGTGGACACCCGACAGGAACGTTTTCCCCAGAACGGGTATTTCCGCCTTCGGCAGACCGGTCAGGCCCAGCTTCATCGCTTCCAGGTGCGAGACGTAAAGGAGCCCCATGTAGCTGATGATCGCCGGGATGAAGGCGGCCGTAATCACTTCGAAATACGAAATGCCGATGAGCTCGGCCATGATGAACGCGGCCGCGCCCATGATCGGCGGCATCATCTGCCCGTTGGTGGATGCGGCCACTTCGATGGCGCCCGCCTTGACCGCCGGCAGGCCGGTACGGCGCATGACGGGAATCGTGAAGACGCCGGTGGTCACCACGTTGGCGATCGACGATCCGGAGATCAGACCGGTCATACCCGATGCGAGGATGGCCGCCTTGGCGGGACCGCCCCGATATTTGCCCACCATGGCGAATGCCAGGTCGAGGAAATACTTACCGGCGCCCGCCCGGTCGAGGAGCGCGCCGAACAGCACGAAAAGAAATACAAAGCTCACCGAAACGTCGATGGGGATGCCGAAGATGGCTTCGCCGCCCATCCACTGATAGCCGATCAGCCGGTCCGGCGAGACGCCCCGG
>JAJECC010000006.1 GCA_022822205.1 Rhodospirillales bacterium
GCCCCGATATGAATGCGGAAGCTCGCCTCCTGGTCGTCCCGGGGGCTGTTGTCATAGTAGAAATCAAGCCCGGTTTCGCCGATGCCCACCACTTTCGGATGGCCGGTCAGTTCAACCAGTTCCCGAACCGTTGTCCTGGGCTCTTTTCCGGCGTCATGCGGATGAATGCCGACGGAGCAATAAATGTTGTCGTGGGCCTCGGCGACCGCCTTGACCCCGTCGAACTTGGACAGCCGGGTGCAGATGGTCACCATATGCCCGACGCCGGCGGCCTTGGCGCGCTCGAGCACGGCCGGCAGTTCTTCGGCGAAGTCCGGATAGTCCAGATGGCAATGGCTGTCGACGAGCATAAAGCCCCCTACCCGGCCTCCGCGGCCTGTTCGACGTAGCGCGGGAAAATGCCCGACGGTTTGGGCAGCGCGGTACCGGCGGTGAGCGCGTTGTCCGCGCCCAGGGCGGCGAAATCACGCTTGTCCGCGGCGATCTCCAGCTGATCGAGCAGCCGTGCCGAGGAATCCGGCATGTACGGCTGACACAGGATGCCCAGATGCCGGATCACCTCGGCCAGCACGTAGAGCACGGTCGCCATCCGTTCCGGATCGGACTTTCTGAGTTCCCAGGGCGCCTGATGGTCCACATAGGCGTTGGCCGCGCGGACGATCTTCCATATGACCTCGAGCGCCTCATGGAAGGCCTGCACCTCGAAATGGGCCCGTGCCGCTTCCAGGGCCCCGTGGGCTTGCGCCAGCAGGGCCCGGTCCTCGCCGGTGAACTCGCCGGGCGCCGGCACCGCCGCGTCACAGTTCTTGTTGATCATCGACAGCACCCGCTGGGCGAGATTGCCGAGATCGTTGGCGAGGTCGCTGTTGATCCGCTGAATGATGCCTTCGCGGGAGAACGAGCCGTCGTTGCCGTAGGGCACCTCGCGAAGCAGGAAATAGCGAATCTGGTCGAGGCCGAATTCATCGACCAGGGCGTCCGGCGACAGCACGTTGCCGAGGGACTTGGACATCTTCTCCCCCTCGATATTGAGGAAACCGTGCCCGAACACCCGCTTCGGCAGGGGGATGCCGGCGCTCATCAGGAACGCCGGCCAATAAACCGCGTGGAAGCGGACGATATCCTTGCCGATGACGTGCAGGTCCGCCGGCCAGTGGGTGGCGTACATCCCGTCCCGATCCGGGAAACCCAGACCGGTGATGTAGTTGGTCAGCGCATCCAGCCACACATACATGATGTGGTCTTCGTCGCCCGGCACCGGCACGCCCCACTTGAACGTGGTCCGCGATATGGAAAGATCGCGCAGTCCCTGGCTGACGAAGCTCACCACCTCGTTGCGGCGCGTCGCGGGCAGAATGAAGTCCGGATTGGCTTCGTAATAATCCAACAGGGGCCGGGTATATTCCGAGAGCTTGAAGAAGTAGCTCGGCTCCTCCACCCACTCGACCGGCGCGCCCGAGGGCGCCAGTTTGCCGTCCGGCCCGTCGGTCAGTTCGCTCTCGTCGAAATAGGCTTCGTCGCGCACCGAATACCAGCCTTCGTACTTGCCGAGATAGATATCGCCTGCATCGTCCAGCAGCTTCCAGATCGCCTGGCTCGCCGCGTAATGCCGGGGCTCGGTGGTGCGGATGAAATCATCGTTGGAGACGTTGAGCATTGCGTCCATGTCCCGGACGGCGCCGGCGATTTCATCGCAGAAGCTCTGCGTGTCCTTGCCCGCCTCGATGGCCGATTTCTCGACCTTCTGGCCATGCTCGTCGGTGCCGGTCAGGAAATGCACGTCGTAGCCGTCCAGACGCTTGAAGCGCGCCATCACGTCGGTCGAGATCGCCTCATAGGCATGCCCGAGGTGGGGCGGTCCGTTGACGTAGGCTATCGCCGTGGTGATGTAATAGGGCGTCTTGTCGGCCACGATTATTCTCCCGGGAAGGCCAATGGGCCGGAGGGTCTCTACGATGATGAATGGGCGGCGTCAATGGCCGCAAAGGCGTTCAATATCACTTGTTTATGGTCGAGGTTCACGCTGTCGGCCCGCTCGAACAAGCGGTTGTTCTTTTCCCATACCTCAAACCAGCGATCAAGACCGCCGGCGGAAGCCGAAACCGAGCCGCGAACCTGTCCGTCGATGGTTCGGTGAACCCACCATCGCACGAGGTCGCCGACGGTCTGGAAGGCCTCGCCGGTTTTGTCCCGGGCAACGCCGTCCGCCAATTTGTGGACACCCGCGACGTCGAGGCCCGGCAGGTTTTCCAGCAAGGCGACCGCGTCGCGATAGAGGCCCAGCCCGCCCCCCTCCGAATAGCCGAGCGCCCGGCCGATGCTGCCGTCGGCGATTTGCACCAGGATTTGCCGGTCCTCGGGGCTCATCTCCGGGCGCAGCCGGGCCAGCAGTTCGGCCAAATCCTCCTCGCCCAGGGGCTTGGCCGGCAGCCGGCGGCAGCGGGAGATGATCGTCGGCAGCAGGCGGCCCGGATTGTGGGCCAACAACAGCAACATCGCGCGGGACGGCGGCTCCTCGAGAATCTTCAAGACCGCATTGGCCGCGTTGGCGTTCATCTGATCCGCACTGTCGATGATCACCACCCGCCAGCCGCCCTCGGCCGGGGTCTTGGAAAGAAATTCGCGGACGCCCCGGACGTCGTCGACGGTAATCTCCGCCCGGCGCTTGCTTGGTTTCCCGTCGTCCGTCCGCTCGAGGACCGCCCGCTCGACGACCAGGAGATCGGCGTGTCCGCCCGCCGCGACCCGCCGGAAAAGCGCGGCCCCGGGATCATGGGCGTCAGGCGCATCACCGGCGAGGATGGTCCTGGCGAGACGAAAGGCGAGCGTCGCCTTGCCGATTCCCCGGCGGCCGGTGATCAGCCAGGCGTGCGCCGGACGGCCGGTATTGAAAGCATGCAGAAACTCGCCTTCAGCCTCCGTCTGGCCGAGGAGACTATCGGTTTCCCGGGCTTCGGGAATGCGGTCCTCTTCGTCGGTCATCAGACTTCCAGCCTGTCCTCGACGGCTTTTTTGATCCGCGCGGCAACGGTCTCGATATCGCCGTCGGCGTCGACGACCATGCAGCGTTCCGGCTCCTTGGCGGCGATCTCCAGGAACGCCGCCCGGAGACGCTGATGAAAATCCAGCCCCATCCGTTCGTAACGGTCCTCGCCTTCACCCCGGGCCTGGGCGCGGGCCAATCCCACCTCCGGCGGCAGATCCAGGATCAGCGTGAGATCGGGGGTCAAATCACCAGCCACCCGGGCATGAATTTCCGAAATAAAGCCCTTGTCCACGCCGCCGACATACCCCTGGTAGGCCAGGGTCGAATCGGCAAACCGGTCACAGACCACCCATTCTCCGCGGGCCAATGCGGGCCGTATCGTCTCCGTGAGGTGGCTTCGGCGCGCGGCGTAATGCAGAAGCGTTTCGGCCGCGGCGTCCCAACGCCCGGGATCGCCGGTTACCAACAGCTCCCGAATGGCCTCGGCGCCAGGCGCCCCGCCCGGCTCGCGGGTAATGCACACGGTATGGCCCGCCCCTTCCAGGTGGGCGGCCAGCCGCGGCGCTTGAGTGGACTTGCCCGTCCCCTCGCCGCCTTCGAGCGTGATGAATTTTCCGGCCATGGAATTTTCTCCGTTACAGGCTCGGAGGTTGGCCGGTTCCGGTCAACCGGATTCGCCCCACAGGACGAATTTGAGGGCGGCGCCGAGGCGGGAGAACATGCCAAGGCGGGGAACGTTGGAACCCGCGATCAGGGGATACTCGACCGGGTCCGCCCCCGCCGCTTCGATCTTCAGCGTCGCCACCGGCGTCCCTTCGGCCACGGGCGCTGCTAATGGACCATCGTAGCGAACACTCACCTTCATACCCCGCCGGGCTTTGCGCGAAAGGGTCAGCAGGACGTCCTGCCCGATGACCAACGGCACACTGCCGGCGGCGCCCATCCAAACCTCGGCATCGGCAACCGTCTCGCCTGATTTCAACAATGCGTAATTATTGAACTCCCGGAAGCCCCAATCGAGCATGCGCTCGGATTCGATGGCCCGCGCCTTTTTGCTCGGCAGACCGTTGACCACCAGAATCAGCCGCCGGCCGTCGCGAACCGCGCTGGCGGCAAGGCCGTAGCCCGCTTCTTCCGTGTGACCCGTTTTCAGACCGTCGGAACCGGTGTTCCGGTAGAGCGCGGGGTTCCGGTTGCCCTGGCGGATGCCGTTATAGGTGAACGCCTTTTCGGCGTAGTAGTGGTAGTACTCGGGAAAATTCTCGATTGTCGCCTGAGAGAGCTTGGCGAGATCCCGGGCGGTGGTGCGATGCTCGGGATCCGGCCAGCCGCTGGAATTGACGAAATGCGAATTGGTCATTCCGAGTTCTTTGGCGGTCCGGTTGAGTTCCTCCGCGAATGCCCCTTCGCTGCCCGAGAGCCCCTCGGCGACGACGATGCTGGCGTCATTCCCGGATTGCACGACGATCCCCCGGATCAGGTCCTCGACCTTCACCCGGGAATTCACCCTCACGAACATTTTGGAGCCCTGCTTCCGCCACGCTTTTTCGGAGACGACGAACCTATCGTCCAGGGACAACCGGCCATCCTTCAAACGTTCGAAGACCTTGTAGACGGTCATGATTTTACCCATCGACGACGGCGGCATGGGCTGATCGGCGTTCTTCTCGAACAGGACGGCGCCGGTGGTCGTGTCGAGCAGTATCGCCTGTCTGGCCGAGGTTTCGATGGTCCCGGCCGCCTGGACGGCGGTGACGCTCAGCGACAGGGCCGCCGCGGCGGCAACCGCAAATGTCTTGATCCGCACGCTTGTCATTCCTTCCCGCATCACGTCCTACTCGACGACGATTCGCGCGTTGTCGTAGCCCAGATGAATCATGATTTCCAACACTCTATCGGCGTCGGCCACATGGTGATGCGGCCCCGACCGAACCCTAAAAAATTCTCTTTCGCCATCAATAAACGATGTGATCTTCACGTCACGGATTTGAAACAACCTGGCCCTGACCCGGTGAGCGTTGTCCCATCGGATAAATGACCCCGCCTGAACGTAGAGTTTGGTGTCCTCCACCATTTCGACGGTCACCGAACCGTCCGGCTGAGACGGCGCGACGGTCACCCGCTCCTGGCGGACCGCAACCCGGCGCCTCGGCGTAGCGTCCACCGGCGCATTCGAGACGGCGCCCGGCGGCGGCGCCAGGGTCTCCGACGCCACGCCGGGTTTGGCGACCTGCACATCCGAACGGATCGGCAGGTCGGCACGGGCCACCTGCGTCCCGGAGCCGGTGAGCCGTTGCGCGAGCGCCCGGCTTTCGGCACCCAGAATCCGCACCCGGACACGCGCCGTGCCCTTGCGTTCAAAACCCAGGAGTTGCGCGGCCCGGCGGGATACATCGATTATCCGCCCGTGAGCAAACGGACCCCGGTCATTGACCCGAAGCTTCAGCGACCGGCCGTTCTCCAGGTTCGTCACCTGGACGAACGACGGCATTTGCAGCGTCCGGTGCGCCGCCGTCAGCTCGTTCATGTCGAAGACTTCACCGTTGGCGGTTTTCCTTAAGTGGAATTTGCGCCCATACCAGGAGGCAATCCCGGTCTCGACGTGATCGAAGCTCTCCTTGGGATAATACCAGACACCCTTGATTTGGTACGGATTGCCGATCTTGTACTTGCCGGACACCGGGCTCCGCGGTTCCGGTTTGGAAATCCGCTTGGCGGTGTGGGCAATAAGCTGGGTTTCGGCGCATGCCGAGAGCAGAAACAACGCCCCCAGGCTCAAGATCAGCGGCTTGATCCGATCGACCGCCATCGCGTCAACCCCCGCCTATGCGATCGGCAAGGGAACCGATCGCCACGGCAAAAAACGAAGACCGGTTCCAACGCAGGATCACCCGGTAATTGTTGTAGGCCAGGAACGCACGGCCCTTGGTCTTTTCGGGCAGCACGATCGAGGCCTGAAGATTTCGCGTCGGCAGGTCGGTTCCGTCGACCCGGCGGACGCCCCGGGCCTGCCAATCCCTGATGCCCTTGCGGACCTTGAGACCGGCCAATTTCAGGTTGAACCCCGCCGGCAATTTGACCTCGCGTCCCCAGGTCTGGTCCGGCTTCCAGCCCGATTTGGAGAGGAAGTTCGCGGCGGAAGCGAATGCATCCCGCCGGTTGCGCCAAATATCCCGGCGCCCGTCTCCGTCATAGTCGATGGCAAAGCTCTCAAAAGTCGACGGCATGAATTGGAATTGACCCATGGCGCCCGCCCACGAACCTTTCATGTTGGTGTGGGCGATGTGACCCTGGTCGACGATTCTGAGCGAGCGGATGAGTTCGCCGCGGAAGAACCTGGACCGGCGGCCGTCATGGGCCAAAGTCGCAAGCGCCGAAATCACGGGAAAGCCTCCATCCACACGGCCGAAATCCGTTTCCACACCCCAAAACGCAACAATAAAGCGCGGCTGAACACCGAATTTGCGCCCGATTTCTGTCAACAATGTGGCATTTTCCCGGAATTTCGAACGGCCCTTTTTGACCCTCGACTTGGGCACCACCCGGTTCATGTATTGTTGCAGGGTCAGCGTAAATTCGGGCTGCCGGCGATCCAATTCGATCACCCGCGGGATGGGTTTGACGGTCGGAATTACCTCGTCGAGGGTTTTGGCCCGGATACCTTTCCGCGCCGCCTCGGCTTTCAACTCGTCAAGCCACGGCCCGAATGGTTTGGACGCCTCCTGGGCCACCGCCCCGCCGCCGACGCCGATGGCGGCCAGACCTCCCAACAGGCCATACGCCATGGTCCTAAGACAGGTCTTCATTCACACCAACTCCACCCATTTGACAGCCAGCAGTACAGCATCCGCCTTTTAACCGCGAGAGATTAACGAAAGACTGCCGGGTCATCGTTTCTCCATCTCCACAGCCGGAAAATACGCATCGGTACGATCCATGAGGCGATAGGCAACCAATCCTATCCACTCCCGAAGCGACGCCCCGAAGACGATAAACCCGGCCATAAGGCTGCCGGTCAAACGAAACCCCTGATCGGGTTCCGTCGAATAGTCGACAGGATAAGGGATTACCGGCCAGCCGGCGCGCCGAAAAACGCCGAGCGCGCGGGGCATGTGAAACGCCGATGTCACCAATATCCAGGTTTCTTCCGGTGCGGGCTTGACCAGCTCCTTGGTTAGAGTTGCGTTCTCCGCGGTGTTCCGGGATCGATCCTCGATTATCAAACGGGACGCCTCCACACCGAGCTGAGCGAATATCGGCTTGACATAGTTTGCTTCCTTTAGCTCCTGCCGCCCCAGCACCCCGGACCCGCCGGAATAGGCTAGGCGGGCGTCGGGATATTGCGCGGCGAGACGGGCGCTCACGGTGATTCGCTCGACTGCGCCGCCGATGGCGGTCTGTCCCCTCGCTTCGCTGAGAAACTGATCGACCACGCCGCCCAGGACGACAATTCCATCCACCCTGTCCGGCAAACTCCGCGGAATGGGAATCCGGTCCTCCAACGCGGCCCGCATGGTCTTGCCGACGGGCAGGAAACCGACGACCAAAACGTAGCCGACAAGCAGGAACAACAGGGTCCGGAAGGTCCTTCGCCATCGCAGCAACAGCGCGGCGGTCACCAACAACAGACCAATGAGAATGTGATTTCCCGGGTCTGCAAGGAACCAGAGTACCTTTGAGAGGAAAAAGAACATTCACGCCCGATCCCGCAACGCCGACGGCGCCGGGACCGTCCCAAAACCGTTTGCCGGTGTTCCGGCGATCGCCTATTAAATCCGATTCGTAAGCACCGAAACACCTATTAAGCCGCCTCAGAAGGGATTGCGCCGTGGCTACAAAAACCCGGAAGAAACTCGAAGAACTTCGCAGCCAACGGTGGTACGGGCCGAGCGATATGCGTTCCGTCAGCCACCGCGCGCGCTCCCGCCAAATGGGCTATTCGAGCGAGGATTTCACCGGCAAGCCCAAGATCGGCATCATCAATACCTGGAGCGACATGAACACGTGTCACTCCCACTTCAAGCAGCGGGCCGAGGAGATCAAACGAGGGGTTTACGAAGCCGGCGGCTTTCCCATTGAATTGCCCGCCATGTCCTTGGGCGAAATCATGGTCAAGCCGTCGACCATGCTTTACCGCAACTTCCTGGCCATGGAGGCGGAGGAACTGATCCGCTGCCATCCCATCGACGGCGTCGTCCTGATGGGCGGCTGCGACAAGACCACCCCTGCCCTCCTCATGGCGGCGCTGACCATGGACCTGCCGGCGATCTACGTACCCGCCGGCCCCATGCTGCGCGGCTTCTTCGCCGGAGAGACCCTGGGCAGCGGCACCGACGTGCTCCGCTATTGGGCCGACCGGCGGGCCGGCCTGATCGACGACGAGACGATGGAAAATGTCGTCGGCGGGCTCTCCCGTTCCGCCGGCACCTGCATGGTCATGGGCACCGCCGCGACCATGATGTCCCTTGCCGAGACCTTGGGGATGACGCTGCCGGGCGCCTCGTCGATTCCCGCGGTCGATTCCAGCCACGCGCTGATGGCTGCGGCCAGCGGCCGGCGGATCGTCGACATGGTGTGGGAAGACCTGAAGCCCTCCGACATCCTCACCCGGGCTTCCTTCGACAACGCCACCGTCATCGATATGGCACTCGGCGGTTCGACCAATGCCATGATCCATCTGATCGCCGTCGCCGGGCGGGCCGGGATCGAACTCACGCTGGAGCGCTTCGACGAGATCTCCAAGAAGACCCCGGTCATTCTCGATATCAAACCCTCGGGCAAATTTTTGATGGAGGACTTCTATTACGCGGGCGGACTGCGCGGGCTGATGACCCGGCTGACCGGCCAGCTTGATCTGACCCAGAAAACGGTCACCGGGGGGACACTCGCCGAAAACCTCGAGGGCGCCGAGGTATATCTCGACGAGGTCATCCGCCCCCTCGACAATCCGCTCTATCACGAAGGCGGTACGGCCATACTCAGGGGGAACATCGCCACCGACGGGTGTGTGATCAAACAAACCGCGGCCGATCCCAGGTTCCATGTCCATCGGGGTCCGGCGGTCGTGTTCGAGGGCTACCAGGACCTCCACGACCGCATTGACGACCCCGGCCTGGACGTCACCGAGGACTCGGTGCTGGTGCTGAAGTATGCGGGGCCCATCGGCGCGCCGGGCATGCCTGAATGGGGCATGCTGCCGATTCCCAAGAAGCTGTTGGAGAAGGGTGTGCGCGACATGGTGCGGATCTCCGATTGCCGGATGAGCGGCACCGCCTACGGCACCTGCATTCTGCACGTCGCCCCCGAAGCGCAGGTCGGCGGCAACCTGGCGCTCATCCGGACCGGCGACATGATCGATCTCGACATCCCCGGGCGCCGCCTGAACGTCGACATTCCGGACGACGAGATGGAAGCGCGCCGAAAGGCATGGACGCCCCGGCCCTTCCCGTATGAGCGAGGCTACACCGCGCTCTACGCCCGGCACGTCACCCAGGCGAACAAGGGGTGCGATCTCGACTTCCTGCACGCCGGCGCCGAAACGCCGGAACCGCCGATTTTCTGACGCCCTGAATTCGCCGCCGCCCCGCATCTTGGGCAAAATCGTCGCACTTATTCAATTTGGGAGATTATTGATGAACGCACCGCAAAAACCTCCGATGGCTTACAACAACGCCCATTTCACGGTGAAGCACTACGATTGGGATGTGTTCGCCGGACCGTCGGCGGGCGAACCGTATATCGACGCCGCACTGACGGATCTGGAGACCGGCGAACCGGTCAGGCTTTCCGACTTTTCGGGCAAATGGGTGGTGATCGAGACCGGGTCCTCGACCTGCTCCATGTACACCAAGAACATTCCGGACATGAAGGCGATCCAGGACGATCACCCCGATGTGGTATTCCTGCTGATCTATGTCCGTGAGGCCCACCCGGGCGAGCGCCTCGGCCCGCACCGGAACTTCGATGAGAAGGTCGGGGCGGCCAGGCTGGTGAAACCCCGCTACAACGAGCACCGCCGGGTCCTGGTGGATGACGTCGAGGGGACCTTCCACAAGCAATACGGCATGATGCCCAACATCCTCTATGTGATCCGGCCCGACGGCACGATCCACTACCGGTGCAATTGGGCGACCGCCGACGATTTGCGGACGGCGCTCGAGCAGCGGGACAGGTTCCACGCCTACGAGAACGCCGACGTCAAGAAACTGAAGGCCGCGCGCGGTCTCTACACCACCGTCCGCACCATGTGGACCGGCGGTTTCGTGGCGCTTTACGACTTCGTCAAGGCGAGCCCCGGCATGGCCCAGCGGCACCTGAAGGTGGACAAGTTCTATCGGGAGAACGGGGCGTTCAACAAGAAGCCCGGTCTG